>JBCNPG010000204.1:0-5954 GCA_039593445.1 Pedobacter sp. | reverse complement strand
CCGCACCATTTTTCAGCTGAGCCGGATAGAGCAGCTCAAATACCAACAGATAGCCGAACAACTGAACCTCTCTATCAAAACCGTTGAAAACCAGATGGGCAAAGCCTTGAAAACGCTTCGTTTAAAGCTGGTCGACTTTCTGCCCATTTTATTGATTTATTTAACCAAAGGCCTATGACCTGGAATGCTACAATAACTGATGATGTACTGGTAAAATACTTGCTGGATGAGGCTACTATAGCCGAACGGGAGGAAGTAGAGCATTGGCTGGTTGCCGATGTGCAGCACCAAAAGTACCTGGACGATTTTAAACTGATCATCCAAAAAAGCCAAATGCCTGCAACAACCAACGAAAAAGACTATGCCGCCTTAGGCAGGCTACATGCCCGCATGGAGCGCGAAAAGCGAGCAACACCTACCCGACTGCTATTTACACGGACCAGGGCCATCGCAGCCGTACTTATTATCGTTGTAGGCTCTTGGCTGGCCTATACCCTGCTTAATCAAAACAAGTCCATTAGCTTGCAAAGCGAGGCTGAGGTACTCACCCAAAAATTGCCCGATGGCTCTACCGTAATTTTAAACAAACATTCGTCGTTCACTTATCCAGCCAAATTTAACGGCGACACCAGAATGGTAAAACTCAATGGCGAAGCCTTTTTTAAAGTAATGGCCAATCGGCAAAAGCCATTTATTATCGACGCCAATGGTGTTACCGTACAGGTAGTGGGCACTTCGTTCAACGTCAGGAGCAGTCGGGAGCAAACACAGGTTATCGTAGAAACGGGTAAGGTAAAAGTAAGCAGGCTCGACAAAAGCATTGTCCTTCTGCCCGGCGAAAGAGTTGATATAGCCAGCAATAGCAATGTGCTAGCCAAAGAAACGAACAAAGGCAAACTGTACAATTACTATTACAGCAACGAACTGGTCTGCGAAAAAACCCCTTTACACGAGCTGGTACAGGTGCTCAACCAGAAATTCGATGCGAACATTGCTATTGGCAATCCAAAACTGGAAGATTTGCCAATAAGTACTACCTTTAACAACAATTCGCTCAACGAAATTTTAACGGTTATCCATGAAACTTTTAATGTTGAAGTTGAGCGTAAAGGCAAACAGATCTTATTGAAATAGCATGCGGTTATGGCTTAAATGCTTGATATTTTCTTTTCCGATCCTGTTTTTGACAAACGGTGAAACCCTGGCACAAAACCTGGGCAAAACAGTATTTATTCAAGCCAAAAGCCAAAAGCTTAAAACTATTCTTTCGCTTTTGGAAGAACAGGGCAAATTCAAATTCTCTTACAACAGCAATATACTTCCTCTTGATAGCTTGGTAGATTTCGATTCGAAAAACCTCAGCGTTAGGGAAAGCCTTAACCTGTTGCTCAAAAACCAATACGAATACCGCGAGACCCCAAACTTTGTCATTATCCGCTATGCGCCACTGGAGATGGCCATGGTGTTACAGGAATCCAACGGCAGTCAGGAGCAATACTTCATCAGGGGGAAAATAGTGGACAAACTAACCGGCAAACCCATAACCGATGCCAGCATCTATGAAAAAAACCTGTTGCAGTCGACTTTAAGCGATAAAGACGGCCTATTTAGCCTGAAACTGAAAAATGTACGCAGCACCATTATCCTTACCACCAGCAAGGAAGGCTATAAGGATAATTCGTCGTACTTCCTGCCCGAAGTCGTGATTTTTAAAGACCCCAAAAAAAGCAAAGGCACTTATACCAACGAAGAACTGCCCAAAGTAGAAAACACTTTTCTAGGCCGAACTTTCATTACCAAAAAGCAGCGTACGCAAACCCGTAACATTGGTGGCTTCATTGCCAATGCGCCTGCACAAGTTTCGATTGGCCCAGGCTTGGGTACGCATGGCTCGCTTAGTGGACAAGTTGTCAATAAATTCTCTATCAATATTACCGGCGACTACAATGCCGGCGTTGATGGAACCGAAATTGGCCTGCTTTTTAACATTGACAAAAAAGATGCGCGCTGGTTTCAGTTTGGTGGGGCATTTAACCTCGTAGGCGGTTCATTTACGGGTATGCAGATCGCAGGTTTGCACAATGACGTGCTCCAAAACCTAAAGGGATTACAAGTTTCGTTAGGCTATAACCGCGTGTTGGGCCATGTTAACGGCTGGCAAATTGGCGGCCTGTTCAATCAGGTTGGAGGCGAGATGAAAGGCATCCAAGTTTCTGTAGGTTATAACCAAAACAAACAGTCGATGCACGGATTGCAGATTGGAGGAGCATTTAACCTGATCAAAGAGGATTACAAAGGGCTGCAAGTTAGCGTTGGCCTTAACCTTATTGGGCAAAAGTTCAGTGGCGTACAGGTTGGAGCCATTAACGACGCCCGCCAAGTAAAAGGCTTGCAAATTGGTCCGGGTTATAACCGTGCCAGGCAAGAGTTGAACGGAGTTCAGGCTGGAGCCATCAATAGCGCCCAAAAAGTAAAGGGACTGCAATTGGGTTTCATCAATTTTGCAGATACTTCGGCTGGCTACAGCATCGGATTGCTTAACATTATCCGCAATGGCTATCATAAATTAAGCGTCAGCACCAACGAAAGCATCGATTTGAATATGGCCATCAAAACCGGAATGGCCTATTTTTATACACAACTCCTTTACAGCCAAAACATCAGACCTAACCATAAACTTATTGCTTTGGGCTTTGGCATAGGCCGAGCAATTGATTTAGGCAAAAGATTTTCGCTCAACCCGGAACTTAGCACCCGCTACCTTTACCAGGGCGATTGGACCTACGCCAACCTGTTGAACCGCTCCGACCTTAACGTGGGCTATCGGCTCAATTCGTGGCTGTCTGTTGATGCTGGTCCGGCCTTTAACATTTACTATTCCAATCAACCAGGTCCTTTTGTCGACTTCGAATTTTTAAAGCCTCCCCAAATAGGCCAAAAGTTTCGAAGCTGGGCCGGCTGGAACTTAGGTATCACACTCTTTTGATTACACTTGCTAAGTTTTCAGGCTTAGCAAGCGTAAACCGGTTACAAATTCGCCATTAAAGTCTTTACCGAAGGTCTTTTCTTGTAATCGGGATCAAAGTGCACATATTTGATTTTTCCATCCTTGCCAATAATATAGGTTGCAGGTACAGGCAACACATAATCGCTTTGTCCATTGGCTGATGCGATATCCAAGCCACCTTTTTTATAACGGTCGGCCAGGCCGGGTTCCATTACATAATTTACCTGATAGGCTTTCATGATGCTGTAATCGCGATCGCTGATGATGCTGAACGACGCTTTCGTTTTTGCGATCGTTTTCTCCACGCCCGCTACCGTTTCTGGCGATACACCTAACACGTAGGCACCTTTACCAGTTAACAATTGCAGGCTATCTTGCAAATCTTTAATATGCTTGTTGCAAAACGGGCACCATTGGCCACGGTAAAAAAACAGCACTACCGCCTCATGGTTTTTTAAAGTCTGTTTCAGGTCTACCAATTTACCGGTATTGTCTTTTGCGCTAAACCGAGGTGCCTGTTGTCCAACCTTCAAGGGACTTTGGGCAAATGCAGCAATCGTTATCCATAAGGCAAATGTGGTGGTTAGGATTCTTTTCATGTTATTCGTTTTTAAGTTTTGTACTGATTAAAATTTGAAGCTTATTTTTGAATGCAGGTTCCAAGGTCTTTGTTCTAGCAGCCGATCTGACGAACACGCCATTCATGAGCAATTGTATATGCTTGCTCTGCTTTTCGTAGACCCTGCACCACGAACACGCCGTGAGATGTACTTTTAGTTTTACCTGTTCGCCCAGCGTCAATTGCTTAAACTGTTGTTTTTCTATCAAGAAAGTGGTCTTTTTGCAACTGGCCATTTTATTTTCGCTAGTTTTCATGTTATAGCCAATGTTTTTGTAAGCAAGCCCTTAAATTCAGCTTGCTCCGGTGAACAATTACCCAAAAATTTGAAGCCGTAATACCCAAATTCGAGCAAATCAGCTCAGTGGTACTCTCTTCAAGATATTTTAGGTTGAATACAGCCAACCACTGTGCAGGCAACTTTGCCATACATTTTTCAAGCATCCTACCCAACTCTTTATTTTCCAACGGATTACCATCATCTGTTCCTATGGCCAATGGCTTGGTTTTCCAATGTCCAACCTCATCAAAAAAATCGTCGCCATTAAGTTCTTCGGGTCTGCGCTTCTTTTTGCGAAAAGTATCGGCAATTTTATGCTTGAGTATGCCTGTTAGCCAAGTCAGTTCCGAACTTTGTGCTTTAAAGCCTTCACGTGCCTGCAATGCTGCCAGAAAGGTTTCTTGGACCAAGTCTCTGGCCAGTTCCTCATCAAAAATATATTTCAGGGCATAAGCATATAGCCGGTCGGCATATCGCTCTACCCACAAAACAGGGTCGCTTGTTGTTTTTTCCATGGAGTAAATAGGGACCAAAGGCCGGTTCGCTACGTTCATTTAGAACTTAGTAGACAAGCTTCCATGTTCCTTACAAAAATTTACAAAAAAAAATTGTTTGAGGTATACTTTCGAAGTTTCAAGAACTGTGGTGAGGAACACCACAAAGGAAAAAAACTAATCTGCGGTTATCTATTGGTAAACCAGTTGGTAAATCTGTCCCCGATTACCTGTTAACAATACCAAGCTTCCTTTTTTGGCCTTTTGCAGGGCGTTAAAGTTTTGGGTAGAGATGTTGGACCAGGTTTTACCCCCATCTGTTGACACATCGGTCGCCGAAGAACCCGTGGCAAAGCAAAGCTGTTCAGTTACATATTCAACCGCCGAACGGTAGCCCAATACGGGCTTTTCAGGCTTAAACCAGCTTTTGCCTCCATTTTTGGTCAGGAGTACATTATTGGTGTTTTCTTTGTCTTTGAGATAATTCCCGCCTACTACAATACCCTTTCTATCGTTATAAAAGGCGATAGAAAATGGTCCGGTGCTATTTTCGCCCTGAATAATGGGACATGAGTAAACTTTCCAGCGATGGCCATAGTTAGGCGAATAGTAAATGTTGGATGTTGAACCTCCGGTGGCTATCCAAACTTTGCCATCAGCTGTGGTTCTAAGGGTTGTACCACTGGCGGCAAAGCCCGCTTCGCCAACCTTGAGGTCTTGCTTCAGTCTGCCGGATATATCCTGCCAGGTTAACCCACCATCAACGGTTTTGAGCAGCTGCATCTTATTTTTGATCGGATCACCAAAAATGATGCCCTGTTGCGCATCCCAAAAGCCCATTCCATCTAAAAATATGGCAGAATCGGTATTTTTATAAACTTCGCGCCAAGTTTTGCCTCCATCAATAGTTGAAAGCACATAAGCTGGCGAACCGGCATTGACAATAATAGCCTTTAATTTGTCGAAAGCCTCTATATCCCTGAAATCAAGTTTTTCATAGCCCTTGGGTTGGGTCCACTCCCAAGTTTTACCTCCGTTTAAGGTTTTGCCTACATAACCGTTGCTGCCACTTACCCAAGCTATCGAATCGCTTACCACCGAAAGGCCGCGCATACTGGTGTTCTTGCCAGTGGCCAACTGTTTTAAAGTATAGTTTTGAGCAGCGCCTAAGAAAGGGCAAAGCAAAAAAACAAAAAGGAGTTTTTTGAACATAACAGGGATTTTGAGGGCATTTTCGCCTATTTTACTCTTTTCCAGCTTTCAGATCGACCAATCAGCGATATGCCGATGTAGCCTCTGATGTTGAGTTGGCCATTTTCCTTGATGGTCATGTTACAGCTGTAGGTTTTGCCGGTTTTGGGGTCGTAGATGTTGCCATCGGTCCATTTTTTGTCTTCAAAAACAAAATCCTTCAAAATCTCAAGTCCCAGCAAAGGTTTGGTCCTTAGGCTTGCATTTGGGTTTTTGACATCGGTTTTTGGCTTTCCATTTTCGTCGTTAGGTTCTTTGATCCAAACCAATTTGCCAAAATATTTATCCCCTTTCTTATAGATT
>JBCNPG010000203.1:0-5964 GCA_039593445.1 Pedobacter sp. | reverse complement strand
GATCGAAGACCTTGCACTCGAAATCTTCGGACAGGCCCTCCCTGTACAGCAGCAACATGCCTATCGACATATGCTCATCGAGCATCAAATCTTGACGGACAAGGGCGAACACTTTAGGCAACAAATCGTGGCATTAAAGAACCAGGGCTACAAAACCGAAACCGCTTTTGCCCAATTGCTAAGGCTCGAAGGCAACCCGTATGAAGCCTTGCTGGCGTATAAAATTTTTCGCCAAGCCACCAACGCCGATATCAAGCCCATGCAAATTGTACGCAATTCGGTCAACGAAAACAGGCTTTCTGATCCCAATTTGGTAAGTGATGCCGATTGCGAGGAGTTCATCAACCACAGAGGCAGGGGCTGGGTATGCGAAATAGACCAGCAAATTGTCGGCTTTGCCATTGCCGACCTTCAAGCGCAAAACATCTGGGCCTTATTTGTCCTCCCTCAATTCGAGCAACAGGGTATTGGCCAACGGCTTCACCAACTCATGCTCGACTGGTATTTTGCGCAAGGGCACCTCCATGTTTGGCTGAGTACGGCGCCAGGCACAAGAGCCGAAGCATTTTACCAAAAAGCAGGCTGGAAAGCCACCGGCATGCAGGGAAAGGAAATCAGATTCGAAATGAATCTAACAGACTGGAAAAAGAGAAACTGAGGGGCTTAGCAAAGCGGCTTCAAAGGCCAAGCAGCCATGCCGCAATTAAAATCGCGTTAAAATTAATGTACTTCTTCGCTTTCAAGAGGCTCGGCACTCACGGGTTTTAACTCTACGCTTTTGCCATCCTTATCGGCTTTTTTTGCAAAAATTATCGGATAAAGAAACAGGAAGGCACCCAAAATCAAAAGCAAACCCGATGCACCCAGTACAATACCGCTACCTGCTATCTTGTTGCTGCTCATTACCTGTGCTGCAATTAATGCCACAATGCCAAGCAAAATGGCATATACCGCTTTTTGTAGTTTTAAAACCTTAATCATGACCTGGCGTTTTAGACTTTCGTTGTTTAATGATGCTTATAATAACAAAAATCAAACCAATAAGTTCTAAAAGCATTGCAAAAGTCATCAGCAGCGCCCTATGGCCAGTACCCAACAAAACGGCAACCGGCATCAGCACAACCGCAGCCAACATGCAAACCAATCCGATTTTTAACAATTTATCCATAAAACTCTTTGCACAAAACTACCATAATTCATTCTAAAACTGTAGCTTTGCATCCTTAATTTTTGGAGATACTTGATTGATGTATAGGGAATTTAAACAATTAGAACTAGCGAAAATAGGTAAAGAGATACTCGAATTTTGGAAAGCGGAAAACATCTTTGAAAAAAGCATAAGCACCCGTTCAAAAGCCAAACCATTCACCTTCTACGAAGGCCCGCCTTCGGCCAATGGCATGCCCGGCATTCACCATGTGATGGCCCGTGCCATAAAGGATATCTTTTGCCGCTACAAAACCCTAAAAGGATATCAGGTAAAACGCAAAGGCGGATGGGATACCCATGGCCTGCCTATCGAGCTGGCCGTTGAGAAAAAACTCGGCATTACCAAAGACGATATCGGCAAAAAAATCTCTGTCGAAGCCTACAACTCGGCCTGTAAGGAAGAGGTGATGCGCTATACCGACGTTTGGAATGACCTAACCGAAAAAATGGGCTATTGGGTCGACCTTCAAAACCCGTACGTTACTTACCACAACGAATATATCGAAACGCTTTGGTGGATCTTAAAGCAGTTTTACAACAAAGGCCTGCTTTACAAAGGCTATACCATCCAGCCCTACTCGCCTGCTGCCGGCACCGGCTTAAGTTCGCACGAACTGAACCAGCCGGGCACCTACCGCGATGTAAGCGACACCACCATTGTAGCCCAATTCAAGGCTATTGCTTCTTCCCTGCCTGCTTTCTTGAACAGCTATGGCGAAGTAAGTTTCCTGGCCTGGACCACCACGCCTTGGACCTTGCCTAGTAATACTGCGCTAACCGTAGGCCCGAAAATCGACTATGTTTTGGTGAAGACCTTTAACCAATACACCTTCGAACCCGTTCAGGTGATCTTGGCCAAGGCCTTGGTGGGCAAACAGTTTGCAGGCAAATATTTCTTGGCCGAAAGCGATGCCGACTTCGCCAGTTACAAGGCCGAAGACAAGAAAATACCTTATACGGTTCTGGCCGAGTTTATAGGTGCCGATTTAGTGGGCATCAAATACGAACAATTGTTGCATTGGGCTACGCCTTACCAAAACCCAGAAAATGCCTTTAGGGTAATCAGTGGCGATTTCGTAACCACCGAAGATGGTACCGGTATTGTACACACCGCCCCTACTTTTGGCGCCGACGATGCGCGCGTGGCCAAATTGGCTACCCCAGAAGTACCACCGATGTTGGTGTTAGACGAAAAGGGCAACCCTGTTCCGTTGGTAGACCTGCACGGCCAGTTTATTGCCAGCCTTAAAGGTGGCTTAGGCGGCAAATACGTGAAAAACGAATACTACAACGATGGCGAAGCGCCAGAGAAATCTGTTGACGTAGAAATCGCCATCTTGCTTAAAGAAGAAAACAAAGCCTTTAAGGTGGAGAAATATGTACACAGCTATCCGCATTGCTGGCGTACCGACAAACCCGTGCTCTATTATCCTTTAGACAGCTGGTTTATCAAAACTACCGACCTCAAAGAAAAGATGGCCGAACTGAACAAAACCATCAACTGGAAACCTGAAGCCACCGGCACTGGCCGTTTTGGCAACTGGCTGGAAAACCTGGTCGACTGGAATCTTTCGCGTTCGCGCTACTGGGGTACGCCGCTACCAATCTGGCGCACAGCCGATGGTACGGAAGAAAAATGCATCGGCTCGATCGCAGAACTGAACGCCGAAATTGCAAAAGCAGTTGAAGCAGGATTGATGCCTGCGGGCTTTGAACTGAAAGACATGCACCGTCCGTATGTTGACGATGTGATCTTGGTATCGGCCAAAGGCGAAAAAATGGTACGCGAACTCGACCTCATCGATGTGTGGTTCGACAGTGGTGCTATGCCTTACGCACAGTGGCACTTCCCATTCGAAAACAAGGAAGAATTTGAAAACGCCTACCCAGCCGATTTCATTGCCGAGGGCGTTGACCAAACCCGTGGCTGGTTCTTTACCCTGCATGCCATTGCGGTAATGCTGAGCGAAAGCAGCGACGAGATCAAAGCCATCAATAAAATGGTGAACAATCCTGGTATTGCCTTCAAAAACGTGGTATCAAACGGATTGGTATTGGATAAAAACGGCAACAAAATGTCTAAACGTTTGGGCAATGCCGTTGATCCATTCAGCACCATCGATACCTACAGTGCCGATGCTACCCGTTGGTACATGATCAGCAATGCCTCGCCTTGGGACAACCTGAAATTTAACATCGAAGGACTGGATGAAGTACGCCGCAAGTTTTTCGGCACCTTGTACAACACCTACTCTTTCTTTGCTTTATATGCCAATATCGACAAGTTTGAAATCAACCTCGACCAGCAAACGCCAATCGCGAAACGCAGCGAGCTAGACCGTTGGATCTTATCGCTGTTGCAAACACTGATTGCCGAAGTTGACGAAAGCTACAACAGCTACGAGCCAACCAAGGCGGCGCGTGCCATCCAAACTTTCGTAGACGAGCATTTGAGCAACTGGTACATCCGTTTGTCTCGCCGCCGTTTCTGGAAAGGCGAAATGACCGAAGACAAAAAAGCGGCCTACGAAACGCTGTATACCTGCTTGATGAGCGTGTCGCAAATGATGTCGCCAATTGCACCTTTCTTTGCCGACTGGCTGTATGGCAACTTAACCGCAGCCAACCCAACCCAGCACGTGGCCAAATCGGTACACCTGACCATCTGGAACGAGGTTGACAGCACATTGATCGACTACGATTTGAACGAGCGCATGGAACTGGCACAGAACATTTCATCAATGGTATTGTCGCTGCGCAAGAAAATGGGCATCAACGTACGCCAGCCACTGGCCAAAGTGTTGATTCCGGTATTGGACGACAATTTCCAGGTGAAGGTAGAGCTGGTTAAAGACCTGATCTTGTCTGAAACCAACATCAAGGAAGTAGATTTCATCAAAGATACTGCAGGATTTATCAAGAAAAAGGTAAAACCTAATTTCAAAGCCCTAGGTGCCAAAGTAGGCAAGGATATGAAATTTGTAACCGAAGCGATTGCCAACCTTTCGCAGGAAGAACTGGCTTTATTTGAGAAACAAGGTTCAATCGCCATTCGCAATACACCATACACCATTCTCCTTTCCGACGTGGAAATCATCGCCGAAGACATTCCGGGATGGCAGGTAACCAATATGGGCAGCCTCACCGTAGCCTTGGACGTGAGCATTACCAATGAACTGAAACAAGAAGGATTATCGCGTGAGTTAATTAATCGTATCCAGAATTTAAGAAAGGAACTAAATTTTGAAGTTACCGACCGAATTAACGTAAGTTTACAAAATGCACCGATCATTGCCGAAGCCGTTCAGCAGAACAAGACCTATATTTGCGCAGAAATCCTAGCGGATGAAATTAAATTGCTAGAAAATGTAGACGGCGGAAACAAAATCGTAATCGAAGATGTTGAGTTACAAATTTTGATTGCTAAACAATAATAGAATATGGAGCCTTCAGCAACTGGCGTTCCCAGTACCGAACAATAGCTGCTGACAACCGCCTTTTGCAGGCAAGGACCCGTGACCATTAAAATTAAGTTAGACCAAATGGAAAAAACTGAGAAAACACGCTATTCAGATAGCGAACTACAAGAGTTTAAAGAGCTGATCCTTGACAAGTTAAAAAGTTCAAGGGAGGAGTTGCTTTCGCTGACTTCCTCATTGAGCAATCCGAATTCAAATGGTACCGAAGACACCTCTGGCGCCTACAAAACGTTAGAAGATGGTTCTGCAACTTTGGAAAAAGAGCAGATTAACCAGTTGGCAGCCCGCCAGAAAAAATTCATCGACAACCTCGAAGCCGCGTTGGTGCGTATAGAAAACAAAACCTATGGCATTTGTCGCGAAACCGGAAAACTGATCCAAAAAGAGCGTTTACGTGCGGTACCGCATGCTACGCTAAGCATGGAAGCTAAATTGAAGCAGGGTTAATGAAAGGCTACACAAAACCATTAATTGTCATCCTGTTGGTCTTAATTGCCGACCAGGCGCTTAAAACGTGGATCAAAACCCACATGTACCTCCAACAGGAATATAAGATCATTGGCAACTGGTTCATTATCCATTTTACCGAAAACAACGGCATGGCCTTTGGCCTCGAGTTTGGCGGCGAATTCGGCAAGCTGGCACTTTCTATTTTCAGGATCATTGCCGTTGCCGGTATAGGTTATGGCCTGCACTACCTGATCAAACGCAAGTACCATCGTGGCCTGATCATCAACGTAGCGCTGATTTTTGCCGGAGCACTGGGCAACATCATCGACTCGGTGTTTTATGGCGTGATCTACAAATACGAAAGCCTTTTTCATGGCCGTGTGGTAGACATGTTGTACTTCCCGATATTGAGAGGCACATTCCCTTCGTGGATGCCGATTTGGGGAGGCGAACCTTTCGAGTTCTTCCGTCCGGTATTTAACCTGGCCGATGCCTCTATTTCGGTGGGTGTGATTGCCATCCTATTGTTCCAAAAAAGATATTTTAAGGAAGAAATCAGGGATGAGATCGGCATTAACAACGAAAGCATCGAAGATTAATCACTAACGCTTAAAAAGCATTAAGCCATCTGGAAAACCAGGTGGCTTTTTTAGTTTTAGTTAATTATATTTGAAAGAAAACCAATATCAGCCTTATGAAAAAAGCCGCTTTACGCCTTGCACTCTGCTGCGCCGCCTTAATCCTTGCCATCCCCACATTTGCACAAAAAAGCTTATTCGATGGAAAATCGCTTGCCGGTTGGCATGCCGACGTTCCTGAAATGGAC
>JBCNPG010000202.1:0-5966 GCA_039593445.1 Pedobacter sp. | reverse complement strand
ATTAAAACTTGCTATGTTATGCGCTTGTTTGTGTTCTTCGCTAAGAAGCTACAGCTTTGCGCTCCGCTGCCTCAGCAAATGGTCGGCCAAGACCAAAGCAGCCATGGCTTCAACAATGATAACCGCTCTTGGCACCACGCAAGGATCATGACGGCCCTTGCCTTTAATCTCGGCCGCTTCGCCTGCGGCATTGATGGTTTGCTGGTTGTGCATAATGGTGGCAACGGGTTTGAAGGCTACCGTAAAGTTGATGTCCATGCCATTGCTGATGCCACCTTGAATGCCTCCCGAAAAGTTGGTGAGCGTAGCAGGTTTATCGCCGGTAATAAAAATGTCGTTGTGCTCAGAGCCGCGCATTTCGCTGCCTGCAAAGCCCGACCCGTATTCGAAACCGTGTACGGCATTGATACTGAGCATGGCCTTGCCCAAATCGGCATGGAGCTTGTCAAAAACAGGCTCGCCCAAGCCAACTGGACAGTTTTTAATTATGCAACCCACCTTACCACCAACCGTATCGCCATCTTTGCGTACCGAGTCGATAAAATCGATCATTTCTTTGGCTGTTGCCGGATCGGCACAACGGACAATATTTTCTTCGCGGATGGCCAGTGCTTCTGTCAGGTTATTCGAAGCGAAATTTGGCGCATTGATTTGCCCAACAGCAGTAACGTGGCCAAAGATTTCGATGCCAAAATGCTTGAGCAATAATTTGGCAATGGCTCCGGCAGCTACTCGCGCTGCGGTTTCGCGTGCCGAAGAACGGCCTCCCCCACGATGGTCGCGGATGCCGTATTTGGCGTCGTAGGTATAATCGGCATGCGAAGGACGGTAAACATCCTTGTTATGCTCATAGTCTTTTGAACGCTGGTCTTCATTCGGGATCAGCAAACTGATCGGCGTTCCGGTACTTTTTCCTTCAAAAATACCCGAAAGCACCTGAACGGTATCGCTTTCCTTGCGTTGGGTAGTGATTTTCGATTGTCCGGGCCTGCGTTTATCCAGTTCCGATTGCACAAAATCAAGGTCTATGGTTAATCCTGCCGGACAGCCATCTATAATTACGCCAATGGCTACGCCATGCGATTCGCCAAAGGTGGTGATCTTAAATAATTGCCCGAATGAGTTTCCTGCCATTTTTTAGATTTTAGATTTGAGAAGTTAGATTTGAGATTGCTTATGCCCACTAACTTCTAACGATTGTTTTTATTAAATGCTTACACGCTCATTGTCTCACATCTCACATCTCGCGTCTCACTTCTTGTGATTAATTGATCTTAAAACCAGCTTTCGCAAGGTCTTCCCAAAAATAAGGATAAGATTTGTCAACCACGTGTTCGTCTTCAATTTCAACATTGGCGATTTTGAGGGCCAGAGGGGCAAAAGCCATGGCCATGCGGTGATCTTCGTAAGTGCTGATGCTGATTTTATCGGGGAAATGAAGCCCCGAGCAATCTAACTTATAGCTGAAATTCTTTTCGATAAACTTCACGCCGATCTTAGCCAATTCGGTTTGTAGCGCCAATACGCGGTTGGTTTCCTTGATCTTGAGGGTCTCCAGTCCCGTAAAAGTCGCATCATGGCCTAAAGCTGCACAAACAACCACTACAGTTTGCGCCAAATCCGGACATTCTTTCATGTCGAAAATTTTGCGTTCTACCTTTTTAGGTTCTTTGGTCAACAACACACCGCCGTTTTTAAATTGCGAGGTGATGCCGAAGTTGGCCATGATCTCGGTAATCTTGCTATCGCCCTGCAGGCTGTAGCCATTTAGTCCTGGCAAAAAGATCTCGGCTTCATCGGCCAATGCGGCGATAGCATACCAGTAGGAGGCTGCGCTCCAATCGGGTTCTACATAAAGCTTGGCAGGTTTGAACTGTTGCGGTGCGATGCTGATTACGTTTTCTTGCCATTCATGTACGATACCTGCCTGCTCCAGCATGGTTAAAGTCATCTCTACATAAGGCTTAGAAGTGAGTTCGCCCGCTATTTCCAGGCTAAGGCCTTGCGGCAGGCAAGGAGCGATCATTAACAAGGCAGAGATGTATTGGCTACTGATATCGCCTTTGATTTTTACACTGGCTTGGCTTTGCTCAAAAGGACCGCTGATGCGCAGAGGAGGAAAGCCCTCGTTTTCGGCATAGCTGATTTTGGCGCCGATGCTTTTTAGGGCTTCAACCAAAATGCCGATTGGCCTTTGCTTCATGCGTTCGGTTCCTGTCAACAGGAAATTGCCTTCTTGCAGGCTCAAAAAAGCGGTGAGGAAACGCATGGCGGTACCGGCAGGGCCTATATCCACTGTCAGTTCTGTGTTTTTGTTGTCGGCAACGGATTTTAACTTGGCATTCAACGTTACCGTATCGGCGGCCACAGAAAGATTTTCTACGCCAACCGTTCCTTTGCTGAGTGCCGAGATGATCAATGCCCGGTTGCACTCGCTTTTGGAGCCAGTTAGCCTGATTTCGGTATCAATTTGTTTGTTGCCTTCAAAAGAAAGCAATAGGTTTTTAGACATTTTTCGGGGGTGAATGAGGTTTATGTTCCATAAGCGTCATCCCGAGCGCTTTTCGGGATGACGAATGGCTATGATTATGCTTTGGCTTCGGCGTGGGCTTCGGCAGCAATTCCTTCTTCGGCTTTGCCTGCATTCATGATTTCGGTTTGTTTACGGATCGATTCGCCGTGGATCAATTCCAACAATTTTTCGGTAAAATTCAAATCCAATTTCAGGGCTTTGGCAAAAGCGGTACGCTTTTTCATGATCTCGTCCCAACGGTTCACCTGTAGAATAGTTACGCCGTTGTCTCTTTTGTACTCGCCGATTTTTTGGGTAATGCCCATGCGTTCGGCCAGTTTTTGGAACACCAAATCATCAATTTTGTCAATTTGGGCTCTTAGGTCGGCTAATTTATCCGTAAAGTCTTCGTTTTTCGATTCAGGTTTACGTAGGGTGAAATTGTTAACGATATCGGCTAATGCTGCTGGAGTTACTTGTTGTTTGGCATCTGTCCAGGCTACCGAAGGATCGATGTGCGATTCGATCATCAAACCTTGCATGTCTAGATCCAATGCTTTTTGTGCCACGTAAGAAATCAGGTCGCGGTTGCCACAAATGTGGCTTGGGTCGTTGATGATAGGCAATTCAGGGCACAAGGTTTTCAATTGGATGGCCATTTCCCACATCGGTTCGTTGCGGAAAGCGCTTTTCTCGAATGAAGAGAAACCACGGTGGATAGCGCCTAATTTGGTAATGCCAGCTTTGTTGATACGCTCTAAAGCACCAATCCATAGCTGCAAGTCGGGGTTAACCGGGTTTTTTACCAATACCGGAATATCTACGCCCTGCAAGGCATCGGCAATTTCCTGTACGGTGAAAGGATTAACGGTTGAACGGGCACCGATCCACAGGATGTCTACGCCTGCTGCCAAAGCCTCTTCTACGTGCTTGGCGTTGGCCACCTCAACTGCTGTAGGCAAGCCGGTTTCTGCTTTGGCGCGCTTCAGCCATTCCAAACCAATGCTGCCGATGCCTTCAAATTCTCCCGGACGGGTGCGTGGCTTCCAGATTCCTGCTCTCAATACGCTTACTTTACCGGTTGCAGCCAACAAGTGCGCAGTAGATAGCAATTGTTCTTCAGTTTCTGCACTACATGGTCCAGAGATTAGTAAAGGCTCGTTTTTTACGCTGATCCAGCTGTTCAGAGGTTGGATGTTTAATTGTAATTTCATTTTTCGGGGGTTATTGGGGTTTTATAATTCTTTTAATTTAATGCTTGACAAGTCTTTGGTTATACCTTGTCGTTTTTTTGGTACTCGCCCATGATGTTGAAGTTCACGGTGTATTTCAGGGCTTTTCTAATGGCGGTATCGTAGTTTTCCATGTTGGTCCACTCCATGTCTACATAAAGGTAGTATTCGTTTCTTTTGCCCAGCACCGGCATGGATTGTATTTTGGTCAGGTTTACGTTAAGTTCGGCAAAAAGATTGAGTACTTTGGCCAAGGCACCTACATGGTTGCCCACTTGGAAACAGATGGATGCCTTGTTGATTTCCTTGATGTCTTCTGTCTTGTCTTTTTTCAGGATGAGGAAACGCGTAAAATTCTTTTTGTTCGATTCGATGCGGCGCTCGATGATGTTCAGACCGTACAGCTCGGCTGCGAGGGTATTGGCGATGGCTACGGTATCTGTCAGTTGTTCGTCTCTTATTTTCTTGGCACAGGCGGCCGTATCGTTGCTCTCTATCACCTGTATGGCTGGGAAATCGTCAAAAAAATCAACACATTGCCTGATGGCAATAGGGTGGGAGGTAGCAAATTTAACGTCTTCGAACTTAACGCCAGGCAAGGCCATCAGATGGAGCTGAATAGGCAGGTAAACCTCGCCGGTTACGGCAAAATTATATTCTCTGATCAAGGTATAGTTAGGCAATAGGCTACCGGCAATAGAATTTTCGATGGCCATGATCACATAATCAGCTTCGCCTTTTTCCAAGCTTTCGCAGGTTTGTTTAAAAGAGTTGCATTCGATGGTTTCGATGTCTCTGCCGAAGAATTTGAATGCGGCCTCTTCATGGAACGATGCCTTGATGCCTTGGATGGCTACCTTTGTTTTTGGTGTTTTCATTGACGTTTTTGCGTTAAAACAAAAAAGTCCCGGCGGTATGCCGGGACTTTTTATATACAAATATTCTTGTTATGTTTTTTGCATACTAGTCCCGGCTCTTACTAAAGTAGTAAAAGTAGCCGAACCAATATGTAGTAGTTAAATTCATTTTTTGCTTTATGGTGTCAAATGTACACACCCGAATTTAATTTGTCAAGAGTGAAGTGAAAATAATTTGAACAAAATTTAATTTTGTTGTTTAGGAAGCCTTTTTCAGGATGGTTATTAGATGAGCTTATTGCACCGCTTTTACCGCTTTTTCAATAAAGGCGGGCGGGAACTCGCCAAAATAGCTGCTGTACTTTCCGGTTTTGGATATGGCCACGAAACTTAGACAGGGGTAATGGTATTTGAAGAATGATTTTTCTACCAGCGCTTCTGGATCTTTGATCCATTTATCTGGAATGTTGCCGGTCGAACTATCGAAGTCTTTGTACACAAAAATGATATGGGCATCTGATTGCTTTTGCAGGCTGCGGTAATAGGAAGTGGATTTTGAAAGCGAAATCGTTTCGTTGCACTTGTCTTTTCCGGGATAATAAATAATAACCAGGGGCTTTTCGGTGTCTATTTTTCTGCCGCTTGCTTTTTCTAAGGCTGAAACCAGTTTGGCATAGTCTGCAAATTGTCCATTTTCCTCTCTTTCAATGAGCTTGCGATGGTTTGTAGAATCACCAACAATGTCCAATACTTGATTGGTAGCCCGACGCTCTTTAAATTTTTTCTCGGTGATGGGCCTGTTTTTGGTGTCGAAATATTTAATGTTTTCGCTTTGCTGGGCAGCGGCAAGCCTAGCTAAAAGAAACAATTGGAAGATTAACAGGGCAAATTTTTTCATGGGCGTTTAATTTGATACAATATAGTGTTTTATAGACAACAGTCCAACGACCATGGTCTATGTCCATAAAAGCCTGCACCATTAAAAGGGGAAGTATTATCGACTAAACGCTTTCTTTCTTTGCCCGTTGCTCGGCTTCTCTCAGTTCTTTTTGCATTACCTTGGCAATTTGAGTACTGCCATCGTGGCTCCATCCCGGAGGGTTGAATACATATTTCACCTTGTCCCAAAAAGTAGGTGCTTTCTTCACATCCTGCGCCAAGGCAATCCACTCGTGGAAAACGATGTTGCTGAACTTCGAATCGTCGGGTTGCTTGGTTAAGCCGTATTTGATTTCTTCCTGCGGTACTTCTTCCTGAAAAGTGCCGAACCACCTGTCCCATAGAATAAGCACCATGCCCATGTTTTTGTCCAGGTAGCGTACGTTGCTGGCATGGTGAACCCTGTGGTGCGAAGGGGTAACGAAT
>JBCNPG010000201.1:0-5973 GCA_039593445.1 Pedobacter sp. | reverse complement strand
ATAGCATTTAATGAGAATAGATATCGCTATCGAACAATCCATAAAAAGCAACAGGATAAAAACAGCAAAACTGAATAGCTATCAGATGCTGGATCGGTTTTTCTTCTGGTTCATCTCTTTGGTATTTATTGGTTGCACACTGGCCTTGTTTATCAACGCTGCCACAAAACCGCTTCACGAAGCCTTGCCCTACCTTTTATTCACAAGCCCGTTTAGCATATTCGGTGTTATATGCTTTTTCAATTTCTGGCTAGACAATAAGCTTGTCCGAATAAAGGGAGTTAGTCAAACATACAACAGCCATCGTATCCAAACCCTATTGGAAAGGGATTTTGGCAAAATGCCCCAAGGTGGCAGCGATAAAATCATGAGGCTGTACAAGCCTCCTACCTGCTTCAAATTCGGTGTTAGGGTTATCGTGCTATTCGATAATGAGGATGTACTCGTTAACATTTCCCGTTTTAACCAAAAAGGGGTCAAATCGATCTTTCATTCCGTTTTTGATTATTTGAGGCTACGAAGGATGAGGCAAGAGTTTTCCTGAGCCATTAATAAATAGCTTGCATCAGGCAAACGAACAGAGATTGTTTAAGCTGTTTGATAATCCAGCTCGAAATCATTCGCCAAGCTTGATACCTCCTCTTGCGAGATGGATTTTGGATTTAGGTATTGCTTTTCGAGCAGTCCCAAGGAAATCTTGATCTGTCCTGCAGAAGTCCTGATCAAGCATTCATTGTCTTGAATAGAATTAGATAGATACCTACCGATCTTCTTATTAACTTCCGCAAATCTAAATACCAATTCGTGAAATATAAATACAGGGTAATTCATGCTATAAAGCTAAGGATGACTGCTTAAAAGGGCAAATTATGATATTGTTAACAATGCTTAACATTAATTTAATACAGGCTTAACATTAGCGAAACGAGAGAACCGATAATTTTAAATCGTAGCCCAGCAATGAGTGCTTTATTGCTATATTGGCGCCCGGATAAACCTAAAAACAAATGAAGAAATTCTTGATAATCGCTTTTTTAAGCCTGGCTGGTTCGGCCTGTTTTGCCCAAGACACCCACACCACAACACCCTACAAAACAGAACTACAAAAATTACTGACGCTTTCAGGCTCTGAAGCCAGTTTTGAGGTAGCCATTAACCAGATGGTCGCTTCGCTCAAACAGCAAAAGTCTGATATACCTGCCGAGTTCTGGACAGAAATGGAGGCAGAATTGAAAAAGACATCAATGGCAGAGCTTTTAGACCTTTTGCTGCCCATTTACCAAGAACACCTCAGCATCGACGACCTGAAGCAGATTACTGCCTTCTACGAATCGCCGGCAGGCAAAAAATTCGCAGAAAAAACGCCACTCATTCTCAGTGCTTCGATGGAAGCTGGTAAAGAATGGGGCATGAAAATCGGACAGCGGGTTGTAGATCGGATTAAGGAAAAGTATAACTGACCTACCTTAGGGTGCCTATTCGGTCTAATATTTTCTTTCAGGTGCAAAAAATCACATAGGCAACCAAAAAATTAATCATTTCCCTTTTGTAGATTTCTTTCTTAAATTAAAGTCCTAAAACAGCTATACCATGAGCGACAAAAAAGCACTATTCATCGAAAAGATAAAAGCCTCTTATGCGCCAAGCGGCGCATCTATTTACCTCGGCGCCGGAATGTTGAACGGCGAGGTACTGGCCGAAGCCGAAGTTAACCTGCCGCTGCGCATGATGAACCGCCACGGCCTGATTGCCGGTGCCACGGGAACCGGAAAAACCAGGACTCTGCAACTCTTGGCCGAGCAGCTTTCTGATGCCGGCGTTCCTGTTTTTATGCTCGATGTAAAAGGCGATCTTTCAGGGCTATACCAAGCTGGAACCAGCAATCCGAAAATAGAAGAGAGGGCGCAACAATTGAATAAACCGTTTACGCCGAGCGGATTTCCAATAGAACTTTACTCTTTAAGCGGCAAACTGGGCGCACAGATGCGAGCCACGGTAAGCGAATTCGGTCCGGTGCTCCTCTCCAAAATACTCGAGCTTAATGAAACACAAACTGGCGTGCTCTCGGTTATTTTTAAATATGCCGACGACAACAAAATGCCTGTTGTAGACCTGAACGATCTTAAAAAATTATTGGGCTATCTGGCCGAAGGTCCAGGTGCGGCCGAAATCAAAAGCAGTTATGGTTCTATCTCTACGGCCACTTCTAGTACCATTCTCAGGAAAATAGTAGCCATAGAACAACAAGGCCTGGGAGGCATGTTCGGCGAAACTTCTTACGATATCGAAGATCTTTTCAACAAAGTTGACGGCAAAGGCGTAATCAGCCTGCTCAATATTGCCGATGTACAAAGCCAGCCCGTACTTTATTCTACTTTCTTGCTTAGCCTTTTGGCCGAAATCTACCAATCCATGCCCGAAGCCGGCGATTTGGATAAACCCAAACTGGTATTTTTCTTCGATGAAGCCCATTTGTTATTTAATGATGCGCCCAAAGCTTTCTTAGATCAGGTGAATACCATCATCAGGCTCATCCGCTCTAAAGGCATAGGCGTATTCTTTTGTACCCAATCGCCGATGGACGTTCCCGAAAGCGTATTGGCACAGTTGGGCAACCGTGTACAACATGCGCTCAGGGCCTTTACGCCAAACGATGTAGATGCGTTGAAAAAAACCGTAAATACCTACCCCAAATCAGATTTTTACGAGATAGACAAGGTATTGACCTCTTTAGGAACCGGTCAGGCCCTGATTACCGTATTGAACGAAAAGGGCATTCCTACCGAGGTTGCCGCCACCATGCTCACCCCGCCAAGGGCAATTATGGGCCCCATGGCCGCCATTGATTGCGAGAAACTGATGCAGGCAAGCCCACTCTTCACCAAGTACCAACAAACCGTTGATCCTGTAAGTGCTTTCGAGATGCTGACGGATAGGATCAATCTCAAAATGGCCGAAGAGAACGAAGCCAAGGCGGCTGCCGAAGAACAAAAAAGACAGGAAGAGGCCAGCAAGCCTAAGCCAGGCGAAAAAAGCATTGTTGAACAGGTCATGGGCGCCACCATCACACGCCAGATTGGGAAGGAAATTGTGAGGGGGATTTTCGGCATGCTGACAGGCAAAAAACCAAGATCAAGAAGTGGTGGTATTTTTGGCTTTTAAAACTTACCTTTGGGGCTCATCTACTTACCTAAATTTTATTATTGATTTTTAATGAAACCAACCTTACTCATACTGGCTGCAGGAATGGCCAGCCGCTACGGAAGCATGAAACAAATTGATGGTTTTGGGCCAAATGGCGAAACCATTATCGATTATTCCATCTACGATGCCATCAAAGCCGGATTTGGCAAAGTGGTATTCATTATTAAAGAAGAATTTTTAGATAACTTCAAGGCTATTTTCGAACCTAAGCTGCAAGGCAAGATCGAAACGGAATATGTTTTCCAAAACTTCGACCTCAAACAATTTGGCATTACAGAAGAAATTTACCGGGAGAAACCTTGGGGAACCGCACATGCCATGCTTTCGGGACGTAAAGTAATTAAAGAACCTTTCTGCATTATCAATGCCGACGACTTTTACGGTTATGATGCATTCAAGAAAATGGTCGACTTCCTGACCAATGAAGTTACCGACAGCCAATATGCCATTGTAGGCTATCAGATTGGTAAAACCCTGTCTGATTTTGGATCGGTTTCGCGTGGCGTTTGCCAGGTTGACGAAGCAGGCAACATTACCGAAATCAACGAGCGTACCAAAATCTACAAAAAAGACGATGCCATTGTTTACGAAGAAGATGATAAAGAATATCCATTGGCTTTCGAAACACCGGTATCTATGAATTTCTGGGGCTTTACGCCAGCCGTGTTCAAAGTAACCGAAGAGCAGTTCGTGAAGTTCGCCGAAGCCAATAAAGACAAGCCAAAAGCCGAGTTCTTTATTCCTTTAATTGGCGAATACCTGGTTAAAAACAACATTGCCAACTTTAAGAACATTCCAACAGCCAATCAATGGTTTGGGGTTACTTATAAAGAAGACAAGCCTATTGTACAAGCCAGCATCGACCAGCTGATCAAAGATGGTGCATATCCTGCAAATTTATGGAGCTAAGCTGACGAAGCGATTTTAAAGGCTTACGGCTTCAACAGCAATGCCGTAACGTTACAACAAAAAGGTTCGGGTCTCATTGACCGAACCTTTTTGCTTTTGGTTCCATACCGATAAAAATATATACCCAAAATATCAATATTCAGGTATTCCATGAGGTATTGCAGGTATCATTGAAGAATTTTGCC
Organism: Pedobacter sp.; assembly: GCA_039593445.1. Taxonomy (GTDB): domain Bacteria; phylum Bacteroidota; class Bacteroidia; order Sphingobacteriales; family Sphingobacteriaceae; genus Pedobacter. Next base: position 1,675 of record JBCNPG010000201.1, on the reverse strand, counting down.
ATAAAATCGTATTTTCAGGCTTAATTAACCCTTATTCACATGTCTCAGCTTCACAATGAAATCAAAAAGGAATTCCAGATCGAAAGGATGATCCTTTTTACCGATGCCGTATTTGCCATTGCCATTACCCTACTCGTTATCGAAATCAAGGCACCCCATATTCCTCATGGCGCTACCGCCGGTCAAATCGTAAACCAACTGCTCGACCTGAGTCCCTTGTTTATCGGCTTTATCATCAGTTTCTTTGTCATCGCCATTTATTGGCGTTCGCACCATCGGCTGTTTTCCTTCATCAAAAACTATAACGACAGGCTGATATGGCTCAATTTTTTGTTTCTGTTTACGGTTATTCTCATGCCTTTCAGTTCGGCCTATTACAGCGAAAATTTCGAATACCAGTTGCCGTTCTATTTTTATTGCTTCAATGTAGCAGCTACGGGTTTGCTAAACTATGCCCTGCTCGTTTATATCATCAAGCACCGTGGCATTATCGCTGAGGGTTTCGACGATAAGAAAGCCAGGCAGTTGGCCAGGTGGAGAACGCTGATTGTTCCCTTCATATTTTTATTGGGAGCCTTGGCCTGCTGGGTTTTGCCTGAAAGCATCCGTGATTACAGCCGAATGGCGCCAATCCTGATCTGGCCGGCGCTGATGATCCTGAACAAGGCTTATGGCAAGAAGAAGGAGCTGGAATATACCACTTCAACACCTACTCCAAAACGTAAAAATAAAGCATAAAAAAAGCTCCCCGATTTGAAATCGGGGAGCTTTTTTATTTATTGTGTTTCAGACTGTCGATTATTTCTTTTCGTCGTCTTTTACTTCTTCAAAGTCAACATCGGTTACGGTATCGCCACCTTGTTGGGCATCAGCTTGTGGAGCTTCGCCTTGAGGTTGGGCTTCCTGACCTGCTTTGTACATTTCTTCAGAAGCAGCGTTCCATGCATTTTGCAATTCGGCTTGTGCAGCATCGATATCGGCAAAATTACGGGCAGCGTGCGCATCTTTCAATTTTTTCAAGCCTTCTTCAATTGGAGCTTTTTTATCGGCAGATAATTTCTCGCCAAACTCTTTCAATTGTTTCTCGGTTGAGAAGATCAAAGCATCAGCGCTATTGATTTTGTCTGCTTCTTCTTTTGCTTTGGCATCGGCCTCGGCATTGGCTTCGGCTTCTTGCTTCATTTTTTGGATTTCAGCATCAGTTAAGCCAGAAGAAGCTTCGATACGGATTTTTTGCTCTTTGCCGGTAGCTTTATCTTTAGCACTTACATGCAAGATACCGTTGGCATCGATATCAAAGGCAACCTCAATCTGAGGCACACCACGTGGTGCTGGCGGAATACCATCCAAAATAAAGCGGCCGATTGTACGGTTTTGGTTTGCCATTGGACGTTCACCTTGCAAAATGTGGATCTCTACAGATGGCTGATTATCGGCAGCAGTGGAGAAGGTTTCCGATTTTTTGGAAGGAATGGTTGTATTCGCTTCGATCAGTTTGGTCATTACACCACCCATGGTTTCGATACCTAACGAAAGCGGAGTTACGTCTAGCAATAATACATCTTTAACCTCGCCGGTTAATACACCACCTTGAATTGCCGCACCGATGGCTACTACCTCATCAGGGTTTACGCCTTTGTTTTACTAAAAAGTGGTGGAGCTGGCGGGAGTTGAA
>JBCNPG010000200.1:0-5978 GCA_039593445.1 Pedobacter sp. | reverse complement strand
AAACCGTTTGGGCAAGCCTGTTGACCGTACCCGTTTTGGCATGACGCCACCAACGGTAAATGCTTCTTACAGCCCTACCATGAACGAAATCGTATTTCCTGCCGGAATTTTGCAGTTCCCATTCTTCGATCCAAATGCTGATGATGCAGTGAACTATGGCGGTATTGGTGCAGTGATCGGTCATGAGATGAGCCACGGTTTTGACGACACCGGAAGCCAGTACGATGGTTCTGGAAACCTTAAAAACTGGTGGACAGACGAGGACCGTGCCAAATTCAATGCAAAAACCAAGGCTTTGGGCGATCAATTCAGTGCCTACACCGTGGTTGATACCATCCATGTATTGGGTAAATTAACCATGGGCGAAAACATAGGCGATTTAGGTGGGCTTAACGCGGCCTATACCGCTTTCAAAATGACCAAACAAGGCCAGAGCAACGAAAAAATTGATGGATTCACTCCTGATCAGCGTTTCTTTTTATCGTGGGCCCAGGTTTGGAGAGGCAATATTTTGCCGGAAGCTGCCGCCCAATTGATCAAAACCGACCCGCATTCGCCGGGCCCATATAGAACAATTGGAGCTCCCGTAAATATGGATGCCTGGTACGAAGCCTTCGATGTAAAGCCTGGAGACAAACTCTATAAAAAACCGGAAGACAGAATTAGGCTCTGGTAAAACAGTAAACAAAAAAGCCTCCCATAAATCGGGAGGCTTTTTTATATACCAATGCAGCGGATTATGGCTAAGCCTATTCGTATTTGATAGCCACATAATTAAGGAACTATTTTTGGTCTCCTATTCCATTATCAGAAACAATCAAACAGCAAATAAAAAAACTGTTTCTTAGCCACCTCAATCACTCATAATTCGGAACCACCCAAATCTGCCAATCTGTGGCAAATGCTATTTATACTTCTCCTGAATCTTTTTGGGCAGTTTGGCCAATACCAATGCCCTTGAAGTAATCACCCTGTTTTTCAGTTCTTCTTCCGACAGGATATCCAAGCGGTCTATCAACACCCATTGCCTTTTGGCCATATGCGGAGCTTGGTGAATGCCGTTTCTCGCCGTGAGTTCATCAAATTCGTCCGGTTCGCATTTGGTAGAAAAACTGTTTCCTTCTTCCAAAGCTACTATCACAAACATCTTTTCTTCGATCATGAAACAGAGATGTTCCCATTTCATGCCTTCGGTTGTCCCAGGCAAACTGAGGCAAAATGCCCTAAAGCTTTCTATATTCATGGTTTAAAGCTAATTAATAACGGCCATTTTTTAGCAACTTTGCAACATGAATATCCTTACACAAACAGCCGATGGCTCCAATACATTGTTCAACGAAACTATTGGCGAACATTACCATTCTGCCCATGGCGCCCTGCAGGAAAGCAGGCACGTCTTTATTGAAGCTGGCTTAAAGTTTGTACTAAGCCTCAAGCCGAACCAGCCCATCGCTGTGCTCGAGGTTGGGTTTGGAACGGGATTAAACTTCATCCTGAGCAAAGCGCACTGCGAAGAACAGTCGCAACAGCTTGACTATACCGGCATCGAAGCATTTCCCTTGCCTTTAGCCATCATTAATCAAACAGGTTACAACAATTACGTATCAGCAACATGCTGGCAGGAATTTACCAATAGCTACGAGCAGGCGCTAAAAAGCGAGCAACGGCTTTCTGCCTTTTGCAGTTTGCAGATTGCCCACAGCACTTTGGCGAATTTCAGCAGCAGCAAACAATTCGACCTTTTGTATTACGATGCCTTTTCGGTAAGGCACCAGCCCGAAATGTGGACCAACGAACTGATTGCACATGCATGCAGCTTCCTGAAATCTGGAGGCATCTTTGTGAGCTATGCCATTACCGGAAACCTGAAAAGAGCCCTCAAAGCCTGTGGCATGCAGATCGAAAAGCTTCCGGGCGCGCCAGGCAAACGCGAAATGATCAGGGCTATTAAGGAATAACGAATCGGCTATGGCCAGTTTTCGCTTTTATTAAAACCATCCACCCTCTTCAGCTGTTTTGAGGTAGCAAAAAAAAATTGACCAAACCAACAACTCTTTCCCAGTCTACCGAATTTTTCATCTATATTTATTTCAAATTTACCAGCTATGAAGGAAGTCTCGTTACCTTTTGTTGACCGGCTAACGCTGGTACTTCTGTCTATTATCATGACTGGTTATCTGGCCATTTTAGGAAAAAGCCTCTTATCGCCTTTGCTTTTTTCATTGCTTATGGCCTTTTTATTGTTGCCTTTGGCCAATTTTTTAGAGCGCAGGCTCAGGTTTAAGCGCGGCCTGGCTTCCATTGCCGCCGTGATTGTAATGATTGCCATGATTTATGGCATCATGTATTTTTTCGGCGTGCAGCTAAGCGAACTCTGGGCCGACTGGCCTTTGCTGGTTAAACAGCTTACTACCGCTTTTCACGATATCCAGCATTGGATTTCGAGAACTTTCCACGTCAACACCACCAACCAAGAGGCCTACCTGAACAATAGTGCCGAAAAGGCCTTAGCTACAGGCGCAACCCTGGTTGGCTCTACCCTGCTTACCATCTCTTCGAGTTTGCTGTTTTTGGCGTTTACTTTATTGTTTACCTTTTTTGTACTCAATTACAGGCGTTTGTTATTTACCTTTCTAACCACCGTTTTTGCCGAAAAACACAAAACCAAAGTGACCGAAATCGTAAGGGAAATACAGCGGATCATTAAGAAATACATTACCGGCTTGTTTATTCAGATGCTGATTGTTTCTACGCTGATGATCGTTACCCTTTCCCTTCTGGGGGTAAAATATGCGATATTGCTCGGACTTATTGCGGGCATTTTCAACATCATTCCTTACCTGGGCATTTCTACCGCATTGCTCATCAGTGCACTCATCACTTTTGCCACCGCTGGCGCCGCCAAGGCTTTGTTTGTTATTTTGGCTTTTGTAGGGGTACACACCATAGACGGCAACCTGCTCATGCCATTGGTAGTGGGCTCTAAAGTAAAAATAAATGCGCTTTTCGCCTTTATCGGCATTGTAGTAGGTGAAATGATCTGGGGTATCTCGGGCATGTTTTTATGCATCCCTTACCTGGCCATGCTCAAAATCATTTTCGAAAGAGTTGATGGACTTACCCCATGGGGAATTTTGCTCGGCGAAGAACAGAAAGCCACTCCGCGGAAACGTAAGGTTTACAGAATAACGAAAAAAATAAAGCTTGAAGAAGCAGAATAGCATGAAAGAAAACGAAAGCAGATCGCCACATATCTTAAACACATCAGCCAATTTATTGGGCTTTTGCTTTATCGTGCTGACTTCGGTCAAAATTTCAAAACTCAGCGAATCCACTTACATCGACGAAGGGGCCGCTTTATCGGTAATCTCGTTCATGGCCAGCTGCCTGCTTTCTTTTTTGAGCATGAAAAGTACTTCGCTACGCGCTAAAAAATGGGAACGTTTGGCCGATATCATGTTTTTGTTCGGACTTATCGTACTTTTGCTCACTACAATCATGATTACCTTCAATATTATCAAATAAGATGCCCGCCAATATTCCGCCACCAGCTACCCAAAGTCCAGATACCGCATTTTTAAGATTGCTAACCGTGCTCGATACTTTGCGCACGCAATGTCCATGGGACAAAAAGCAGACCATGGAAACGCTGAGGCACCTGACTATTGAAGAGACCTACGAACTGTCTGATGCCATTTTGGATGGCGATATGCAGGAAGTTAAAAAGGAATTGGGAGATTTGATGATGCACCTGGTTTTTTATGCCCGCATTGCCAGCGAAACCGATCAGTTTAACATCACCGATGTGCTGAATGGCGTATGCGACAAGCTCATCAGCAGGCATCCGCACATTTATGGCGATGTAGAGGTGAACAGCGAAGAAGACGTAAAGCGCAATTGGGAACAGCTCAAGCTCAAAGAAGGCAATAAATCTGTTTTGGGAGGCGTACCTGGCTCTTTGCCAGCCTTGGTTAAGGCCAGCCGCATACAGGAAAAAGCACGTGGCGTAGGGTTCGACTGGGAAGAAAAAGAACAGGTGTGGGCCAAGGTTGAAGAAGAATTGCAAGAGTTCAAAGCCGAATTTAACATTGCCGAAAATGAAGCCATCGACACTGAAAAAGCAGAGGGCGAATTTGGCGACCTCCTTTTCTCTTTGGTCAACTATGCCCGTTTCATCAACATCAATCCCGAAAATGCACTCGAAAAAACCAATAAGAAATTCATTAAACGGTTCCAGTTTTTGGAAAGCAAGGCCAAAGAGAACGGCAAGGCCCTGCAAGACATGACCTTGGCCGAGATGGATGTGTATTGGAACGAGGCCAAAAAACTTTAATTTTATCGCAATTAACCCATCCACATGAAAAAATTGTACGTTCTTCTCTGTATGGCCTTTTTGGGGCTGCAAGCCATTGCGCAAAGCGATAGCACCCATAGCCACATCCTGAACAAGATTGAAACCGATGATTTTTTCACAGCGGCCTTCAGAAAGAAGAACCTCATCAGCTTTCCCATTTTCAGGGCTTATACCTACAGCGACAAAAGTGGCACCTACTATGTGGCACTTTCAGAAAGTTCGGATATGATTAAGGCCAAAGACACCATCAACAATGCTATCAAGGCTTTTAATTTTAAGGTAGATAAGGGAACGGCAACTAAAAAATGGGAAATCAACGATTTTAAACTGCCTGACGCCAAAGGCGCGACACCCGAAAGCTCTATCTGGTTTTGGACCAAATATTGCGAGTTTAAGGATTTGGATGGCGATGGCTTGATTGAACCGATTATTGTGTACGGTATTTTTGGCAATAACGGCTACGATGACGGCCGATTGAAGATATTAACCTATTACAAGGGGCAAAAAATAGCTATCAGGCATCAGAACGGGATATTAGACGGCGAAAGAAAAACTCAGGTCGACTTGACCTTCTACAGCTTGCCCGCCAAAGTACAGGCGCATGTAAAAGAGCTGATGGAGAAAATGGTGAAGAATAACCACGCCATTTTCCCGAGCAAATATTTGGATAAAATGGCTAAAAAAGCAACTCAAATCGCCGATTAAAAACCAATTCCTGCCAAGCCGGTCTTTTCGGGGACTTAAAAATTTCGAAATCGTTGGCGACTACTATCCGTGTTTCTTTTTCTTGCTCATTACAGCCTTTTCGCCGGCTCCAAAATTGCTGGTTTTCGCATTGCTTTTCTTCTTTTCGTGAAAGGCGGCCTTGCGAAAAGCCTCCTCTTCGGCTTCTTCCTTGCTCTGTTGCTTTTTTGAAGTGTTTTCCTTGGTGGTTTCTTCAATCAACAGCTCGTCTGGCAATTCGGCTATTTCCAGTTTCTGGCCAATAGCCTGCTCAATTTTGCGCACTTGGGGCAATTCCAAATCGGTAGCAAAGGTTAGGGCCATAATTTCTTCTGTATTTGGCTGCCTAATGATACGATGCAGATAAGTTTCCCTTTGTGCAGGCAATTCGAAATGAAGCAAGAACGGAATATTGCTAAAATCAGCTTCGCTTAGAGCTTCGTTGGCCACAATCAGTACGCGTGCATCTGGCGCAGCTTTAAAAGCCTCAACATCATCAAAACCAGCTTCATCAAAAAACAAGGGCTTGTATACGAAAATATCGCTGGCTTTGCCATCAAAAAGATCCTTGGCCAGCGTTTGTGCAGTTAATCGCGTATTTACAAAAACCACCACCTTATCAAATACTTCGCTGTCTTTAAGCAACAAGTTAAGCAGGTTCAATTTGGTTCGGAAGTTAGGCACCTGATACAACAGTTGCGGCTGAGTTTCTACCTTGCTTTCGCCCAAATCTTCTACTTCTATCAATGTTGGAAAGCGCATAAAGCCACTGATCATTTTTTCCAGTTTTTCGTGCATCACCTCTGTAAACACCAAGTGTTGGCATTTTTGGATACTGGTGGCCAGTTCGTTAATCGGCAGCTGCATGCCCTGCTTTACCATCTCTGCGGCATCGTCAATA
>JBCNPG010000020.1:0-12848 GCA_039593445.1 Pedobacter sp. | reverse complement strand
GCACCAGTCGCCTTTACCGTTTTTACGATTTTCTCGGCAGATTTGTCTACCAAGTTGTAATCGTAAGATTTTAATTTGATTCTGATTCTTTGGCTCATGTTTTTATTGAATTAAGGCCAGTGTTAGAGCTATTTATAACAAAGGCTGGGTTTATCTTGCGTAAAGCGTAGTACGTATAGCGCGTAGTTCGACAAATTTATCGCTATACGCTATACGCCTATCGCCATACAATATTAGTCGTTAGACTTTACTTTACCTTTTGATTTGGCAATTACCTCATCTTGTACGTTACGAGGTGCGGCTTCATAATGGTCAAATTCCATTGTTGAAGTTGCACGGCCCGAAGTAATGGTACGCAATTGGGTTACATAGCCAAACATTTCAGAAAGCGGAACCAAGGCTTTGATTACTTGGGCACCGTTACGGGTGTCCATACCTTGCAGCTGGCCACGACGACGGTTCAAATCGCCCATTACATCACCCATGTTTTCTTCTGGGGTTAACACCTCGATTTTCATGATTGGCTCCATCAATACCGGTTTACATTTTGGCAATGCTTCGCGGAAAGCTTGACGTGCAGCGATCTCAAATGACAATGCATCTGAATCGACAGCGTGGAATGAACCATCAATTAAACGAACTTTCATATCTGGCAATGGGAAACCTGCCAAAACGCCGTTCGACATAGCTGCTGCAAAACCTTTCTCAACCGAAGGGATAAATTCGCGAGGAATTGAACCACCTACGATTTCGTTTACGAATTGCAAGCCGCCTTTTTCGTAATCGGCATCAATTGGAGAGATTACCACTTGGATATCGGCAAACTTACCACGACCACCTGTTTGTTTTTTGTAGGTTTCGCGGTGTTGGGTAGTACCAGTGATAGCCTCTTTGTAAGCTACTTGTGGCGCACCTTGGTTTACTTCTACCTTGAACTCACGTTTTAAACGGTCGATCAAGATATCCAAGTGAAGCTCGCCCATACCTGAAATTACGGTTTGGCCAGTTTCTTCGTCTGTTTGAACTTTGAAAGTTGGATCTTCTTCGGCCAATTTGCCCAAAGCCATACCCAATTTATCAACGTCGGCCTGAGTTTTAGGCTCGATAGCCAAACCGATAACCGGGTCAGGGAAGTTCATCGATTCCAAAACGATAGGGTTTTTCTCATCGCAAAGGGTATCGCCAGTTTTGATGTCTTTAAAGCCTACTACCGCAGCAATATCACCTGCACCTACGTTAGGAATAGGGTTTTGCTTGTTGGCGTGCATTTGGAAGATACGAGAAATACGCTCTTTGCTTTCTGAACGGGTGTTGTACACGTAAGAACCAGCTTCTAGGTTACCCGAGTAAACACGGATAAAGCACAGACGGCCTACGAATGGGTCGGTTGCGATTTTGAAAGCCAATGCAGAGAACGGCTCTTTTACATCTGGTTTCAACAATACTTCAGCACCTGTATCAGGGTTAGTACCTTGAACACCTTCTGAATCAAGAGGCGAAGGCAATAGCTCCATAACATAATCCAACATGGTTTGCACACCTTTGTTTTTGAAAGATGAACCGCAAACCATAGGAACGATTTTGGCATCCAATACTGCTTGACGCAAAGCATCCAATACTTCGCGCTCGGTGATGGTTTCTGGGGCTTCGAAGAATTTCTCCATCAAAGTCTCATCGTACTCAGCTACCGATTCCAACAATTTCTCTCTCCACTCGGCAACTTCGTCAACCATATCGGCAGGGATTGGAACTTCGGTAAAGGTCATGCCTTTATCGTGTTCGTTCCAAACGATACCACGGTTGTTGATCAAGTCAACCACACCTTTAAATTGGTCTTCGGCACCGATTGGCAACTGCAAAGGAACGGCGTTAGAACCCAACATATCCTTAACTTGCTTTACCACTTTAAGGAAGTCGGCACCAGAACGGTCCATTTTGTTAACGAAACCGATACGGGCTACGTTATAGTTGTTGGCCAAGCGCCAGTTGGTTTCTGATTGAGGCTCAACACCATCAACCGCAGAGAACAAGAACACCAAACCATCCAATACGCGCAAAGAACGGTTTACCTCTACGGTGAAGTCAACGTGTCCTGGGGTATCGATAATGTTGATATGGTATTTGTGGCCTCTGTAGTTCCAGTTTACAGTAGTAGCTGCAGAAGTGATGGTGATTCCGCGTTCAGCCTCTTGCACCATCCAGTCCATTGTAGAAGCACCTTCGTGTACCTCGCCAATTTTGTGGTTTACACCTGCATAATAAAGGATACGCTCTGTTGTAGTGGTTTTACCCGCATCAATGTGAGCAGCAATCCCGATATTTCTTGTGAATTTTAAATCTCTTGACATATTTTTTAATTAAAGAATGATAGAAGTGAATGAATGATTGAATGCAGTAAAAACCACTCAATCATCCAAAATTCTATCATTCAATCATTTTATAATTAAAATCTAAAGTGTGAGAACGCCTTGTTAGCTTCAGCCATTTTGTGCGTATCTTCTTTCTTTTTAACGGCTGCGCCTTCGCCTTTAGCGGCCGAAACGATTTCGCCTGCTAATTTCTCTTTCATGGTTTTTTCGCCACGTTTGCGAGCGTAAGAGATCAACCATTTCATGCCCAAGGCAATTTTGCGGTCTGGTCTTACTTCGGTTGGAACCTGGAAGTTGGCACCACCTACACGGCGAGACTTAACCTCTACCGAAGGCATTACATTGCTCAAAGCACGTTTCCATACTTCTAAACCATTTTCGCCGGCTTTTTTCTCAGCTAATTCTACGGCATCGTAAAAAATAGAGTAAGCGATAGATTTCTTACCGTCGAACATCATGTTGTTTACGAATCTTGTTACCTGAACATCGTTGAATTTAGGATCAGGAAGAATAATTCTCTTTTTTGGTTTCGATTTTCTCATTGCTGTTTCCTCCTAATTATTTCTTTTTACCTTTTGTTGGTGCTGCAGCGGCTTGTCCTGGTTTAGGGCGCTTAGTACCATATTTACTACGACGTTGGTTACGGCCAGCCACACCTGAAGTATCTAATGCACCACGGATGATGTGGTAACGTACACCAGGCAAATCCTTAACACGACCACCACGGATCAAAACGATCGAGTGCTCTTGCAAGTTGTGGCCTTCTCCTGGAATATAGGCATTCACCTCTTTACCATTGGTTAAACGTACACGGGCTACTTTACGCATTGCTGAGTTTGGTTTTTTAGGGGTAGTAGTATATACACGTGTACATACACCTCTTCGCTGTGGACAGCTGTCCAACGCTGGAGACTTACTCTTGAACTCCAGTGCTACTCTACCTTTTCTAACTAATTGTTGAATGGTTGGCATTTTCTGCTTTTTGTGTTTTTGTTTTTTATTTTAAATACCTCAAGGCCAGCTGATAACTAGCCTACATTAAGGGACTGCAAAAGTAGAAACTTATTTTGTGATAATCAAGCCTTTGCGCGAGTTTTTTAATTTATGCCCGATTTCTTAATTTTTGGTTAACAAGAAAGCCGGTAATCTACTGTCCGGAGTCCGAGGCTTAAGGTCAAAAACAACCTATGGCTCATCAAATGATTAATGGCTCACGACGAAGACCAAAAATTGGCAATCCAACAGATCAACAATGAGCCACTGGTCAACTATTTTTTCCAAGAAAAGCAATTCCGATACGTTTCGGTTGCAGCAGTCCCGCTATCCACTTTACTTCGTGCCCGCTTCTATCGGGTTTATTCCAGGCTGGCTACTGCTCCTATCGATCAGTTTACTCAATAATCACGCTTCCTTAATATCCAACAATTTGGCAATCGGAGCATAAAAAATGGCAGATTATTCAAAAATTACCGAAATTGCCTTATCAATATTTGATGCATGACAAAAAAGCAACTTTATCTTACATCCTTATTCGTTATACTGGCTTTCACCGCTTTCGAAGAGCTCTGGCTCAGGCCTTATTTATTCAAAACCCACCGGCTGGCTTTCGGCATTGCAGGTTCGCTGCCTAACTTTTTGGCTCCAATAATCCTGTTGTCCAGCTCCTTGGCTTTGGCGCCACATCGGTCGCAAAGGCTACTGGCAACCACAGTTGCGTTTGTGGCTGGTTTAGTGGTTTATGAATTGGCCCAGCCCTATATAGAAGGCCGGACTTTCGACATCAACGATATTATTGCATCTGTTTTAGGCGGTGTGGTTGGCTACGCTTGGGCGCTTGCCATCAGCAAAGTTGGAAATCGGCAGGCAGAAGCCGGAAACCTGTAGTTGATGGCAACACTGATCAATTCAGCTGTCCAGTCAGCCCATGACTAATGAACCAACCTACTTGCAATCTTTAAAGGTCTCGCTAATGGCTTTCAGCTGATCAACCGCTGCTTTTAAGGCTTCGGGCGCATGGCCGTATTCGAACGTAATTTTGTAGTCCTTGCCGTTCGACTTAAAAGCCACCCATTCGGCACCGCCATCGGCACAATCAGGACAGCCAATCGTTTTGGGCAATTTGTACACTTCGTCTGTGTTTAACAATTTCTTGATTTCGTTAACCTCGCTTTCGCTAACCGAACTGTTGCATGTTTTGGCGGCCGTAGGATCTCCGTTCTTTTGACGGGTCATGGTGGTTTTGTTGCCATTGATCGATAGCTCGTTGTGGCAATAACCGGCGCACATGCCAAAGGATGTTCCATAGCTGATACTATCCACATTTTCGAAGCCCTTCTTTTCGCAAGAAGAAAATGCGAAGGCTAAAATGCCTACAAATGCAAGGATTAAAGATTTTTTCATGATTGGTTGGTTTTAAAGTTGCTATCCATACGCAACGAAATAAAGAAACGCTACAGGATTGAAACAATATAACACAGCTACATCACGGATTCTTTGATCCCTTAGAATATTGTCTGCATCATTTATTATCATCTTCATTAACCATTCTTAAAGCATAGTGATATTCTTTTCTTTATAACATCGCCAAGTTTCCCATCATTGTAAACCAAGCCTTTAATCAACTATATAAAAATCATTACTTTTCGGTTTTGAGCTTATGTCTAAACGATTCAATGTTTAAAGAATATCTGACTTCATTACTTCCCAGCAAATCTAATTTCTTTTAATTCTCTTTTATTTCATAGTTAGTTGCAATAAAAAATATCAAGGACTAATGACAAATATTTTTTTCAAGCAATAAGTCTAGAGCTTTTTAATTTTGATATTTTTTTGTCTTGTTTGTTTCTTTCTATTTGCGCCATAAATTTATCTCTGTTTGATATGGTTGCCTGTAAACTTTGGAACCATTCACTTACATCTACACCAAACGCTTTAAAGTGATTAGCATCCCAGCTCCTTTTATTGATTTGCTCCAGTATGCCGTAGGCTTCTTTTTCTCCAATAAATAAAGCCATTTTGAACTTTGCCTCCTGAAGCAGCGCCTGCAAGTAAGAATTAGGTGATGCACTTAAAGGTGCTGTTTTGGAATATCCATCTACAATGGATATTATTTCCTTTAAAGAAATAGCATGATCAAAGGGCAGCATAGTTTGTTCTTTCACGCTTTCTATAGCATCATTAAAGAAAATATTATGCTTTGCATATGGTATTGAATACTGTAGTCTCTTTTTACTGTAATATTCTTTAAGGATAAATGGAAATTCAAGACATTCCTTCACATCTTTTTTCCATAAGGGATATACAACAAAATGTGGCCGGTATCCTTCTGTTCTCGGTAACTTTATTAATTCTAAGCCAATTATTATTGCACCTATTACTTTATACAGTTTGTTCTGGGCATACAACGTCAATTGAGGAAAGGCATTTTGCCAATCCTCAGCTATATTCTTTTTTATTTCTTTATCTGTGGCCATTCTTAATTTAAGGTCTAACTATTTGTATTGCATATCCTGGAAAACTATTAGAGTATTTTAGGAACTGCTTATTACTCATTACGGCACTACCAAATTTAAAATCATAAATTGTCATGGCCCGATGGTTTACAACATCTAAAAATCCTCTTCCTGCTGGCCCGTTCAAAGTATTGATTAAATTCTAACCCCCTAGTTCTGGTAACGGTTTAGAAGATTGTTAGCAGGTAGCGAGCGTTAATATTATTTTCTTCATTTTCAGTTTATCAAATCTGTTATTCAGATCTTCCTTATCGATTTCACGAATATAAATGCAATTCGATGTTTAGGAAAATATGTCATTTAAATAATATGTGCCGACTTCTGGGTTCAAGATTGGGAGACGCCAACAAATCATTGACAAAACAATTACAAATACTAAAGCTACTTTATTAATTTACTTTAGTACTTTTGTGCATGCCAATTCCAATTCAAGAAGTTTCGAAGTTAAGGGCCCTGATTTTCAAGATCACCCGCGTAGCCAAAAAACAGCTGCACGACTTGCCCTTTTCTGCAACCGAAATGAACATTATTGGCCATCTGGACAGAAATACCGAACTGTTGCCATCTACAATTGCCGAAATGGAGCATATTTCTGCACAGGCCATTTCACAATGCCTCAACAATTTGGCCAAGGCCAATTTCATCAACCGGATTACCGACTCCACCGATAAGCGCAAGACGCTTATTACGCTCTCGACCTATGGTAAAACCAAACTTTCGGAAATCAAAAGCTTAAGAGACGGATGGCTCAAAAAAGCAATTGACGAAAGACTGGAAGCCCAGGAAATCGACATGCTCTCCCAATTGATCCCCTTATTAGAAAAAATTACTGCCATCGAAACCAAATCTGTATTGCCATGACCATGTTCCGCTCCTTCAAGTACTACAATTACCGCCTCCATTTTACCGGACAATCTATCTCCCTGGTGGGTACATGGATGCAGCGCGTGGCCGTTAGCTGGCTCGTTTACAGGGTTACGGGCTCTGCCTTTATGCTGGGCTTCATCAGCTTCTTGAGTCTGATCCCCGCACTCATCCTGGCACCTATTGCAGGCAACTTTGTAGACAAGCGAAACAAATTCAAAACCGTGCTTAGCTGCCAGGTTATTTTCATGGTACAGGCGGGCTTATTGGCTTTGCTCATTTGGTTCAAATATTACAACATTACCATGATAGCCGTCTTGAGTTTGATCCAAGGCATTGTGGCTACTTTTGAAACTACCGCCAGGCAATCGCTGGTAGTAGAATTTGTAGACAATAAAGAGGATCTGCCCAATGCCGTGGCCCTCAACTCTTCTGCCTTTAATGCAGCCCGTTTAATCGGTCCGGCCATGGCAGGCATTATTTTAAGTACCTACGGCGAAGATGCCTGTTTCATTATCAATTTTTTGAGTTTCATCCCGGTTATCATCTGCCTGTTGCTGATGAAACTGAACCTTAAGCAAAACGAAACGGCCTTAGAAGATGTGTGGACAGGCCTGAAAAAAGGCTATCATTACTTGGAAGATTCGCCGGATATTTCGTCCCTGATTATTGTACTGGCCTTATCGAGCTTAATGGTCATTCCTTTTTCTACCTTATTGCCAGTCTTCGCCAAAGACGTATTCAATGGCAATGCTACCACGTTCAGCTGGTTTGAAAGTGCCGGTGGGCTGGGCGCTTTGGCTGGTGCCATTTACATGGCTTCGCGCAAAACCGCCAGGAATATGCAACAGATTGTAATTTCATCGGCCTTTGTATTTGGCGCAGGCTTGATTTTGCTGGCCATAGCGCCGAGTGTATGGATGGCCCTGATCAGTACCGGATTGGCTTGCGTAGGCATGATGATGCAAACCGCAGCCATCAATACCTATATCCAAACGCATTCGGTGAACGAATTGAGGGGGCGCGCCATCAGTTATTACCTCATGGCCTACCAAGGCGTACTGCCTTTGGGCACTTTGCTGGTTGGTTATTTTGCACACCTGTATAGCGCCAAAACCATTGTTTTTGTGGAAGGCCTTTTAGCCATCCTGATCATTTCGGGCTATTATTTTTACAATAAAAACAAAGCGGCTAAACAAGTTTATCCGGCTAGTTAACTTTAAAAATATTGACATATTTTTTTAGTTCTTCTTCAAAACGAGCATCCGAAGGTCTTAAAAAATTGCTATTCAGGATTTTTCCAGAATGATCTAATAAAATGTAACGAGGTATAGTTTTCAAAGTAATTGCCTTAGTCAATTCACTATTCTTCCAGTCAATCATTCGATATTGATTTCGATTGCCTAACTCTTTTTCTTCAGCCAAAGCTGTTTTCCATTCTTTGTTTTTATGGTCGAGATCAATGCTGATATTCAGGAATGCGACAGGCTGATCTTTAAATCTTGCCCGCAATCGCTTAAAGCTCGGGAACTCGGCTCTGCAAGGCACACACCAACTTGCCCAAAAATCAATCAATAATAATTTGCCTTTATTTCTTTCCAATAAATCCGCTAAAGAAAGTGCTTTTTGTTGTTGATCAATGAGTTTAACCTGAGCTGGGTTAGATAACACCCTATCCTCAAATACAGGCTTTTTGTCTCTTAAAGAAAAATAAATGCTATCAATTTGCCAATCGTTTATTTTAGCTTTTTTGACTTGTTCATACAATTGGTCTCTTCTGCCGGGATCAGAGTTATCGGCATTCTGCATTCCCATAATTACAAAATGCTTTAAGAAAGGCAAGGTAGGCAATCTATCCAAATTGTTCCATAAATCGCCTTTTATATTGCTTTTAAGAAGATGGTAATTCAGTAGTCGGTATAGAATAGTATATTCAAATTGTGTATCAACCAGTGTTAATCGCTGATAATCCTGTTCAATACCATTGAATAGGCTATCCAATAGCTGTCTTGACTTTGGCAAAAGCGTTCCAAAAGGTATAGCCAATTGCTTCTTGCATTTTAAAATATAATTGAAATCAGAAAGCGCCTTTTTTATTGGCTCGTCAAACCCTGAATTATGAATCCGATTTTCATTATTGTTGTACATCGTATCCAAATGAAATAGAAAAGCGCTCAGCCCCTCGGTTTTTATAAAATCTGCTGTTTCCTTGCTTTCAAAAATTATGCTCCCATTTCCGCCAATAAGGCCATCTATATTCAAGGCGCTTTTATTCGAAAACACTACCCTTCTACCACTATCTATTATTACCGAATCGCCCGGCATCACCAAGAAATCGTATACCTCTTCAGTGGATGAGCCGTTTTTATCTCTAATTAGCTTGGCATCGAAAAAGTGAATTGGCCTGTCTGCCTTCATACTCAACTTTCTTAACTCTAAACTATCTATTGATTTTAGACGCTCTTCATTTTTGGCCTGCGTATTTAAATTAATAGCCAAGGCAGCCGGGTATGTAATTATAGTTCGCTGGTTTTGGCAAAAACCAGCGAATGTGCTTAGACAAAAAAATAACAGGAGGCCAGATTCTTTAAAAGACATGGTTAATTAAGCGGGGTCATCGCAGGCACAATCATAAAAGCAACGATCTCCCTCTAGATTTTGAGATTGTAAAATACTTACGCAAGCCGCATTTGCTTCAATTTGCTGATGGGCACAGGTCCCACTCGTTGAAATGTTATACCAAATCGGAGTTTCTGATCCTGGTCCATAATATTTTATTTTACATTTTCCACCAGCAGGTCTATTAAACCGCCTACAATTTTTTTTAGCTCAGCTCTACCTAGCAATTTTACGTTTTTCATAGTTTGTTAATCTAAATGTAGCTAAAGCTAATCATCAAGTAACTAATTTACAATTGATTACATAAAATATTCCAAAAAAACAAGAAACATTTACTCATAGTTAAAAACTATGTTTTTTTAGTTTCATTTAATTAATCCAAAAGAAAACAAATCACCGTTTCGTAGTAATCACTCTTCCCGTAATGAGGTTAAATTCGTAGATTTTGTACAGCCCGTCGTCGCTGATATTGATACTTTCTACCAAACTGGTTTTGCTAAACCCGTCGGTAACCATATCGCCTATTTTGATGTCTTGAAGCGTTTCTTCGGGGGTTTCGTCGTTGATCCTGATCATGGCTAGGGAATTGCTTCCCAAAAATGCTTATTTTAGCTGGCATTGTTGGCAATAAAGCCACAATTCTTTAGCCGAACCCTATTCTTGTTGTATGGTCAGTATTGAAAACCTGAGACAAATGGCTCTCGCCTATCCTGAAACCTTCGAAAAACCACATTTCGAACGTATGGCTTTTTATGCGGGCAAAAGAATATTCGCCACCTACGACCCCAAGACAAACCAAGCCAACCTAAAGCTCACGCTTATTGACCAGGACGTATTCAGCAAATTTGATCCCGAGCATATTTTTCCGGTGCCCAATAAATGGGGGAAGGCCGGCATGACCACTTTCTGCTTGGCACATACAAGGATAGACCTCTTTGCCGATGCCCTGCAAACGGCCTATGCCAATGTGATGAAAAAAGCATAAAAAAAGCGCCCCAGTTGTTGTACAACCAGGACGCTTTATCAAACTAACAAACTTCAATTATTTAGTTTCCTGCTTTTTTAGCCTCTTTTTTAGCAGCTTTAGCTTCTTTTTTGGCTTTTTTTGCAGTGGTATCGGCTGCTTTTTTAGCTTCTTTAGCTGGTTTTTCTACTTTGGCTGCTGGTTTGGCAGTTTTAGCAGGTGCAGTTTGTGCACTTACAGTGCTTACGGTAAAGGCGGCTACTAGCGCGATCATTAATACTTTAATTGCTTTCATGTGTTTTATTTGTTTTAGATTTTGATTAATACTGCTAATCTCTTCACCAAACATGAAGATTTGATGAATATTTACGCAGTCGGAAATGAATTGTTTTGAAAGGCAAAATGCCTTAAGAATTTAACAACAGGTTCTCTGGAATCCTGCCCAAAGAACCTGTTGAAAAGCCTGCTGGATTAGGCTTTTTTCACAGCTTTTTTGCCGTGATGTTTTCTATGGCCTTTTTTAACTTTCTTCTCTGTTTTGGCAGCTGGTTTTTCGGTTTTGGCAGCTGGTTTGGCAGGTGCAGTTTGTGCGCTTACGGTGTTCACGGTAAAAGCGGCTACAAGGGCGATCATTAATACTTTAAGTGCTTTCATTTTTTTATGATTTAGTGATTATTAAAATCGTTTAACAATACTAATGTCAGCATACAATATGAAGATTTAATGAACTTGCAAAAGCCCCCAAAGAAATTCAAAAATCGTAAATCGGTCAGGAAATATTAGGTATAGGAACTATTTCATAGTCCATTGGATACCGGCCAATACCTGTTTCAAAAACAAGGGATCTTTGTACGATTCTTTGGTATGGCCCAAGGCTGTGTAGAAGGCCCTGCCTCCATCAAAACGATGGTACCAGGTAATGGGATGGTCGTTTTTCATGTTTCCGCCATTATAGGAAGTCTCATCCACCTTGACAATGACCTTAACCGAATTGTTGAACGATTTGAAGTTATACCATTCATCTGTGTGCGTCCAAACTTCCGGGAGGCCTTCCACTACCTTATTTTGAGGATCGACCACCAACAGCTTGGCTTGTTGTACTTTGGGATGGCTATCGAAAAAACCGCCCACCAACTGTCCGTACCACGGCCATTCAAAACTGAAATCGGTTGCGGCATGGATGCCTACAAAACCGCCTCCTTTATTAATGTATTGCTTCAGCGCCTGTTTTTGTTCGTCGTTAAACACATTGGTACCCGTAGGGCTTAAAAACACCAACGTTTTATACCTGCGCAGGTTTTCGAGGTTAAAGGCCTTTACGTTTTCTGTGGTATCCACGTCGAAATTATTTTCCTCGCCAAGCTTCTTAATGGCGGTTATGCCATCGGCGATGGAAGCATGCCTATAGCCCTTGGTAAGCGAAAAAACGAGCACAGCGGGCTTTTTGGCATTTTCGCGCCTGGCTATAAACCCAAACGAGAGCATGATGCCCAAAAACAACAGGGGGATGATAAAACGTATTTTCATGAGGAGGAGTTGGTTTGAAATGAGCACCTAATTTAACGAATCTGTTGACAATTTAAGCGAAGGCAATATCCTTTTTTCTGGAGCCAACTGCTTAAATTTACGATAGGAATCGAGCAGATAGAACTTAAAACCCTCAACATCGGCCCTCCGCACAAATTTGAGGCTAGGCCGGTACATCACCAAAAAGGCATCGAGTTCGGGTTGCTTGAGGGGCAGTATAGCCGTTACGGTTTTGATGTTGAAACGCCTGTCTATCGGGAGTTCCGCTTCTTCTTGTTTGATTAGGCGCTTCAGCCGACGGGCATCTCTTCCTTCTTTGCTAAAAAAGCGCGAAGGCGAGAACAGCAAGCCACGTCCTTGCCTCAATTGCATATACTCGCCTTGCTTCAGCTTTTGGGCATATTGCTCCCGCAGGCTCTGCCCCGTTACCGCCACCGTATGGAGCATGTTCACCTCTAAATCGAGGTAGCGACGCATGGGCTTGAGATTGATCAGCAATAAAGTATCCGGTTTGTAACCTGCCATTTTGAAAACCAACAGATCGTTCAATTCGGCTTTGATAGAAAATTCGCCCTTGGCATTGCAAACCGTATGTTCGTTGTTTTTAAGGTTAAATACTTCCGCAGCGGCTATCGGCTTGCGCGACGAACGTGCAAAGACCTCGCCTTTTACTTGGTGCTGGGCATTTGCATCGATTGTTGCCAACACGCATAGCATCAGCATCATGAAAACCTTTGTACTCATTTGCCAAATATAATGACAGCTATCTACTCCAGCCTTTCTTTAACATTTTTTAGCATTTGGCTAAGGCAACACAAACACGACCTTATATTTTACCTTCTTGTTTTTGAGGATGTATGCGGAAAGCGTTTCTCCATCTACCTTGATCTTAAATGCAGCGGGGGCATATTTGCCTTTTATTTTTGGATTTTCTGACAGGTCTTTTCCTTTGGCTACCACTTTTAGGCTCACCGCTGTTCCAGATCGGCGGCT
>JBCNPG010000002.1:0-18707 GCA_039593445.1 Pedobacter sp. | reverse complement strand
CAGCCTGCCCAATCGGCCTGCCTATGTGGTGGTATCGCATTTGGGCTATATGGCTTATAAGACCAAGGCTGTATCGGGTGCCAATCTGAATATCATCCTGAAAGAACAAGCCGAGCAGTTGCAAACGGTGGCCATCAAGGGCAACAGGCCTTTTGTAGAACAGCAGTTCGACCGCACAGTTATTCATGTTGATGGCAACTTAAAGGCCGGAAGTAATGCGGTTGAGATCTTGAAAAAATTGCCTGGCGTGGTTCTTCTCAGCGAAACGGAGCTCAAGCTCGAGGGTAAAAGCGTCGAGTTAATGCTCGATGGCCGGTTAACAAGGCTTGGTGGGCAGGAGCTCATCCAGCTGTTATCGACTACAAGTCCAGCTAACATCAGCAAAATAGAGCTCATTCCCATGCCTTCGGCCAAGTACGATGCGCAAGGCGGTGGAGCCATCATCAATATCAAAACCTTAAAACGCGAAAAACCTGGCTACGATTTGACTTTGGGTTTGGCAACTGGCCATGGCTGGAAATATTGGAATGGCAACAGCGCGCTGTTTGGCTTTAATGTGAGACAAAAAAACGATTTCCTTTATGGCAGCTACGGCTATTCGTTTGGCAAGCAATCGCAACAAATAGATCGCAATACTTATCTCAATGAAATTGGTACCGAACTGCGCGATAAGGAAGTGTATCGTACGCCGTGGTTTGGCCATAATTTGCGCTTGGGCTGGGATCATTTCCTCAATAAAAACGATGTGGTGGGCATATTGGTTACGGCCAATACTGGCGAGTACAATCCTGAACTGACAACTGAAACGCGCATACAGCAATTGCATGGCAATAGGGTTGATTCGCTGCGGTTGAATAATGCCGATAACAGCCGCCTGAACAAAGGCATCAACTTTAACCTGAACTACAAAAAGCTGTTGGATTCGACCAAAAGGCAGGAGCTGAGCATGGATGCAGATATAGGTTTGTTTAAACTGAATACCGATAACCATTTGGATCTTTTCCTACAATTGCCCAGCGGACAGGCTTTGGCGCCTGGTCAGCTCTTTTTGCAGCATGGCCAAACTCTGTCGGGCATCTATAGCTATAAAGCTGATTATAGTCGGCAACTTTACAAAGGTAGTTTAGAGTTAGGGGCTAAAGCCAGCTATGTGAACCTAGGTAATGAATTCAGCTCGCTCTATCGCACAGGCGGCGGCCCTTTTGCCGATTTGGGCAGCAATGATTTCCGCTACCGCGAAACTTTGTTGGCTGCTTATGGCAGTACCCGCCAAACTTTAGGGAAATTTACGGCACAGGTGGGCTTACGTGTCGAACAGACTTTTACCAATGGCCACTCGCTTACTTTGGATAGCTTGGTAAAGCGGAGCTACATCAATCTGTTTCCCAATGTAATTTTGGGTTATAAGCTTGGCCAGCAAAACCTTTCGCTATCGTATGCACGCCGTATTGGCAGGCCCAGCTACAGCTATCTCAATCCTTTTGCCATTTACCGGAATGCTTATTCGGTTTCGCGGGGCAATCCTTACCTAAATCCTTCTTTTTCGGATCAATTACGACTTGGGCTTAACCTTAAAAACGGACTTTCGTTTGCTTTGTCGTACAGCTATGTAAACGATGTAATCAAAGATTTGCAGGTGATTGATAACCAAACCAAAATTACCACCAACCTGAAAGCGAATCTGCATACCAACAACAATACCTCGCTGTATGTAACCTATGCCCGTCAGCTTTTTAAGGTTTGGGATTTTAATGCAAGCATAGGCTCGTCTTTAAACAGCTACCAGTTTGATTATCAAAACCAAAGCGTAGAGGTTAAGCAATGGGCTGGTACGGCCAGCATGAACAGTCATGTTAAGCTGTCAAGTCAATGGTATGCCGATTTGAATTTTTATGGAAGCACCAAAGTTACTTACGGCAACCAGGTTAACCTGCCTTTTTATATGGTGGGTGCTGGAATTGGCAAAAGCCTATGGAAAGACAAAGCTACCTTGGCATTAAGCGTAAACGATATCTTTTTTACTTCGATCCAAAAAGGCGTAGCCAATTATGGAAACTACCAAAGCGATTATTCGAGCCGTTATGATAGCCGAAGCTTTAGGCTAAGTTTTAATTACCGTTTTGGCAATTCGAAAGTGGACGTACGTAAACGGAGTTCGGGTTCGGCTGAAGAGCAGGGGAGAAATCAGTAAGAGGCTTCCGTACAAAATTTAAAGTTAAGTGGGGATTGAACATTCCTTACGCTGCACCTAAAAAGCAAAAAACCCATCTCGAAATATTTCGGATGGGTTTAACCATATAGCTACTAACCTATTTACTATTTGGCGTATTTGTAAACAACTGTCCGGTTGTCACTGGTAATGCTGGCTACAATGTAAACAGTTCCATCGCCAGCTACCTGCATGTCGAATTCGTTTACTTTCTCGCTGATTACTTTTCTTTCAGTATTCCAGTTGTTGGTGTCTTTGTTGAAGGTTTTGACCAAAAGCGACGAGGCATTGGCATAAGCAAAATACAATACGCCGTTTTGGTCTACAGCCAAGGCAAATTTGTCTTTCTCGCCGCCACTAGACACTGCATTGCCCAGCTCTTGCCAAGCGTTGGCGGTTTTGTTGTACCTCATCACATGGTTTAGCCTGCCCGACGATGGCGCAACCTGATAAGCCAAGTATGCTTCTCCATTTTTGTCTACTGCAATACTTACGCCCTGGAAGCCCACTAGCGCATCGGCAGCCATAAATGAAGTTGGTCCGACAGGTGCCCAGGCATTGTTTTCGTATTTGTAAAGCGAAGGCTTGTTAGAGCCGGTGCTTCGGTCCATAATGCCGAGGTAGGTTTTGCCGTCTAGTCCTTTGATCAGTTGGTCGTAGAAGATGGTGATGCCTCCTGCTGGCGTAAGGGCATTCCATGTAGAGCCATTAAAACCGGCTACGTACAAGCCTCTTGCCGGGATGCCGGTATTGTCGGTGCCCGTTTTGGCCATCGAAACCATTGGCATATCGTCTTTTGTAATGGCAAACGACAAATAATCTACCTTAACTGCGGAGAAGCGGCTGGTGCCTACTACCGACCAGGCGGTTCCGTTGTATTTAAGTACTGTCGATTTTTGTTCGCTGTTGAAGTAATCCTTATAGCCTACGTAAAGCGTACCTTCGCTATTAAAGGCGATGCCAGGTACATCGGCCCTGAAATCGGAAATGCCGGTAGTATTGCCCAGGTTAGACCAAGCCGTGCCATTGAAGCCCATTACGGCCACTTTTCTGTTATCGGTTGGAATGGCTGTTCCACTTTCGTCCTTGCCTGTACGCTGGTAAATAAAATAAGGGTTATTGCTGAATGGATGGATGGCCATTCTGATGCCCGATGCAGTTACCAAGCCGGTAAGGTTATCGCCAATCAGGCTCCACTGGCGACCTAGGAAATACGTAGAAACGGTAAAGTTGATCGGCGTAGGAGAGTTGGCATCGCTAAACTGATAAATTACGGGAACCGTAAAATCGTTAGCCGTTTTCTTGCTCTCCTGTACCACGGCTCCCACTTTTAAGGTGGCGCCAGCTGTGGTTTCGAAGCGGGCTACAAGTGTAGTCAGGTTTACGGTTTCTGGCAATCCCACTTCAATAGCCAAACCCCTGATTACACTTATATAATTTTGGGTCAGAGATGGATTGTCTTCCATGTAAAAACCAAAAGATTTGATGGCCGATTTTTTGGTTACCCTAACGCTATAGCTGCGCGTGCTTTTGTCTTCTGCCTTTACGGTATAGGTAATCGGTTGGGTAAAATCGTTGGTACTTACGCCATTTTCCTGTACAACCTTGTTTACCTGCACGATGGTACGGGCATTATCTAGCGAAAAACTTGCCTTGAGGTTGGTTACATCAATTTCTGTAGGCAGTTCTACAACAATTTCGGCATCAGAGATGGTACCTACATATTGCTTTTCGGCGCCCAATGCATCCTTAACCAAGAACTTAAAAGAGGTAAATCCCTTGCTGTACATCACAGGGTCTTTTTTACAGGCCCCTGCCAGGCCAACGATTGCCAACAAGAGCAACCAGGTGATTTGCTTTATATTTTTCATGTCTGTTAATTTAGTTTCTTAAAGTTTTCCGGCATCAATACGGCCTTGATACCTGGGGTTTCTATCAAATATTTTTTGGCATAGGCCGATATCATGGCCGGGGTAATGCTGTTGATCATTTTTTCGTAATCGTTAAAGAAGCTGTAGTCTTTAAAGCCGAAATAGAACTGGTTTCTTAGCGACGAACTCCAGAACAGGTTTTTGCCGGCTTGCTTTTTGTAGCTGTCTAGTTGCTGTATCTTGATATTGGCTAAATCGCTCAGGAAGTAATTCGGATCATCGGCCACCTTTTTAACCTCCAGTTGTGCCTGTTTGATCAGGAAATCTGCCGATTCGGGGGCACAGCTAAACGAAATGCGCGAACGGATAAGCGGCGATGGAATGCTGGTAGACGAGATGGAAACACCAACGCCGTACACACCAGAGTTTTCTTCGCGCAGGTTGAGGCGCAATTTTACCTTGAGCACTTCCTGTAGCAACGTTTGTACCAGAATTTCCGGATAATCGTGGTTTACTTTGTTGCTTTGGTAAAAAAGGTTGACAGTGCTTTTGGGAGCCTTGCCTGCATATACGAGGATGTCTTTGGCCGTATCGCCACCAACAGGGCCTTTGTATTCGAATTTTTTGTTGTAATCGCCCGACGGAAGGCCACCGATATACTGTTCGATCAAAGGCTTGATGCTGTCGAGGTTAAAGCCACCTACAATCACAAACTGAAAATCTTTGGCCGAACCAAAACGGCTTTTGAAAATCGGCAGGATGTCTTTGAAGCGGAGTTCTTTGTTGATGCGTTCTGCAGAAACGTCAGAAGCATAATCGTCGTCGCCCTTAAGCAATTCGGCAATGGCCTTGTTGTAATCGTAAGTGGGCGAGAGCTTGTTGTTGTCGAGCCTTTCGATGGTTTGGCGTTTGGCCTGCTCAAAAGTCAGCGAATCGGCATTTGGATAGACCCATTTCAGGTACATGAGCTGAAACATGGTTTTGGCATCTTTCCAGTCGGCACTGCTTACAACGCCTTCGCGGGTGGTCGATAAGATCAGGGTAGAAGAAGCCGAATTGCCTGCTAAGAACTCGGTTAAGGCCCTCCGGCTGAAATTCCCTGCACCACTCAAGCCGGTCACGGGTTTTACAAATTGCGAAGTCACAAACTGGGTCGAATCCAACGCATAGATACCACCAGCCCTAAAGCCAGAAAGCGAAATGTAGTTCTTCTTCTCGTCGGTGGTTTTAAGGTAAACGGTAGTCCCGTTTGATAAAGTCCATTTGGTTACGCCAATGGCTTCTATTTTTTCGTCCTTAACCACTTTGCCGGCTTTGGGTTCTTGTGCCAACAAGGTTTTCGGAATGGTAATGCTATCTTTCCAAGGCGCCACCTTTTGACTGGCCGCTACGGCAAACATGGCCTTTAACTGGGTTACGTTTGGCAGGTTTTGCGCATCTTTTTCAGGTGCGGTTAACAAAACCACGGTGTTGCCTTTTTGGCTCACGCTCTTCAAGAAGCTGATGAGGGCCAGCGAATCGATTTGTGGGGCGTATTTCAGGGCCAGGCGGTTTCTTTCGGCTTTGGCCAACATGGTGGTGCCGTTATAAAAAACATCGTGGATTTCGTTTACATAAGTTTCAGATTCCGTTTTGTCTTCTGTTGCCATGGCCCGTTTAATGGTGGCGATGTATTCGTCCCTCATCTTTTTCACTTCGTCGGCAGTAAAACCGTAGCGCGTAATTCTTTGCGCTTCGGTCAGGTATTTGGCAATGCCTTCGTTAATCTGGTCGTGGAATAGGGAAACGCCACCAGAAACGATACCGTTTTTCAGCACCAGGTTGCTTACCGAGAAGCTGCCTTCCTTAAAGTCGTTTTGCAGTTGCGATATTCTACTGAAACGGTTTTTGGCCAAGGCATTGAAGAAAGAACGGATCAATTGGTTCTTGTAGTCGGCTTCGGTTTGAATGCCTTTGAACGAACTGATCTTGTTAAAAAAGCTCAGGTCGATCGAAGAGGCCTCTTTGTCGGTAATGATAGAAAAAAGCGTGTCTTTGTGTGCCGGAAGCTCGTAGTACAATCTTGGCGCCTTGCTTTTGGACTGGTATTGGCTAAACTCGTTTTTGATGTAGCTTTCAACCTTTTTGGGGTCGATGTCGGTGACTACAGCGATCGACATCAAGTCTGGGCGGTACCATTTTTCGTAAAAATCGACAATACGCTGGCGCGGAAAGGTCTTCAAAATGTCGACCTTGCCAATCGGCAGACGCTCGGCATACCTCGATTTGTTGAACAGTACCGGCAGGTATTGTTCGCGTAAACGGTTGTCGGCTCCCTGTTTGCTGCGCCATTCTTCAATCACGACCCCGCGTTCCTTGTCGATTTCATTTTTATCAAAAGTAACGCCAAAGGCCCAATCGCCCATAATATCTATCGATTTTTCCAAGTTCTTCTCATCCGCGGTATTGATGCTGATTTTGTACACCGTTTCGTCAAAA
The DNA here is from genome assembly GCA_039593445.1 of Pedobacter sp. Classification (GTDB taxonomy): domain Bacteria; phylum Bacteroidota; class Bacteroidia; order Sphingobacteriales; family Sphingobacteriaceae; genus Pedobacter. The sequence continues at coordinate 12,149 of JBCNPG010000002.1, read as the reverse complement.
CTGGTATGGGCATTCAAATCGGCACCAAATTTTACGCCTTTCGATTCCAAAAACTCGATTACGTCGTTTTTCGAATAATGCTTGGTGCCGTTAAAGGCCATGTGCTCTATAAAATGGGCCAATCCCTGCTGGTCGTTTTCTTCTTGTAGTGAACCGGCATTGACAAAGAGCCTGAGCACCGAATTGCCTTTGGCCTTGTCGTTTTTATAGATGTAATAGGTAAAGCCATTGGGCAGCTTTCCGGTAATGAGGTTCGGATTTTGCTTCAGGGGCTGTGCAGAGACCAGGCCTGTTACAAAAAGCAGCAACAGGCTTAGTAATCCTTTAAAATTCATTTGCTTCGTCATCTGTTCGTTCTTATTTTTTAGTGATTACCAATTGTCGCTGCAACTGGTCCGGACCCGGTAGGCCCATGGTATAATTTTTAGTATTGCTGATAAGTTTAATGATAATACGGTTGTCTTTAGTCGGATCTACCGGCGATTCTTTCCATTGAATGGCAATTGGACGCTCAAAAATCCCCTGCGGAAAAGTAAGCTTATTGCCTTTGGTAACGAGTTCGAAATCGCGACCTTCCAGCAAGCCGTTGCCCACGGTAACCTCGTAGGTCACGTCTATCGGCTCGAACTGGAGCTCGGCACTGAGGTAAACGTTGTAGTTAACCAAATCTTTGCGGTTAGAAAGTACTTCCACCGAGCTTTGGTTGTTTACCATAATATGAAAAAACGGATGATTATATGGGGTAGTTTCTTTTTTGCAAGCCGAACTCAGCATTAAAAATACCAAAGAGAGCATTGCGGCCAAGTGTGTTATTTTTCTTTTCATGACTAATTGGTATAAGCAGGGTTTTGGATAATCGATTGATTGGCGTCTATTTCTTTGGCCGGAATAGGTAAAACATACCTGCTGTTAGGGTAGTTGAAGCTGCAGGTATTGGCATTACAGTCGGCACCACGTTGCAGGTTCTCCTTGCGGCGGGCCAGATCAAAGAAGCGGTGGTTCTCAAAACAAAGCTCGCGGTTGCGTTCGTTGGCAATCTGTTTGTACAAGTCGTCGTTAGAGCTGTAGGTAATGGTAATGGTACGGCTTGGATGCGCCCTTTGCGAAATGATACGCAGGTCTTCGGCAGCTTCGGCATAACGTTGCAGGTTCCATTTGGCTTCTGCACGGTTCAGGTAAACTTCCGACAGCCTGATCACTTGGATAACCTGTGGGGTGATCGAGGTAACGCTTCCATCGCCATATTTTTTGGTTAGCGATTTGCCCGCATTATCGCCCGAAGTAGGAATGGTAAACATTTTGGTTAGCCTGATATCGTCGCTGTCGAAGAAATTGATGAGCTTGGCCGATGTGTTGTATTGGGCACCAACAGCATCCGAATAAACGGTATAGATACTCGATCCGTTAGAGGTGAGGCCCTTGTTGCTAAGCAGGAAAATGCTTTCGAGCTTGGTGGCCGCATTGTCGGCAGGGTAGGTGTTAAAAGCCGAGAAATATTCGGTATTGCTGGCCAGCTTGTAGTTGGTGTCGTTAATTACCATGTCGGCATAGGTAATGCTTTTTGCCCAATCGCCTTGGTACAGGTACACCCTCGAAAGTAGGGCCAAGGTTGCCTGGTAGCTCATTGCGGCCTGTGTGGTATGGTTGGCATGTTGCTGCAGCAGCGGCAGGGCATTGCTCAAGTCGGTAATGATCTGCGCGTAGGTTTCCTTCATGGTTTTGCGCGCTACGGCCTCGCCCGGATTTGGGGTTTTAAGCAACACCGGAATGCCCAAATGAGAGGCATCTGAAGTGTAGTTGTAAGGCTGCGCATAAACCAAGCTCAGGTTCAGGTGGCACAGGGCCCTTAAAGCCAGGCTTTGGCCATAGATAGAATCGAGTGTTTTGGTTTGCGAAGGAAATTTAGACTTCAGTTCGGGAATGGCATTGATGATGTTGTTGATGTTGTTGATGGCGCCATAACCATTGAGCCAAATATCGCCTACAGCCAAGGCATCGTCGCTGGCTGCACTCTGAAAGTTGAACTGTGGCAGCAGCACATTAGCTTTGGTCCCACGAATAACATTGTCTGATGCCACATCGGCATACAGGCCAAAGGAGGTTTTATAATAGGAAAGCATTAAATTGTAGACTCCGCTCATTGCTTTGTTGGCCCCTTCCACGGTTTCGAACAAGGTGATTTTTCCGGTTTTTCCGATAGGCTCTTTCTCCAAAAACTTTTTGCAGGAAGCAAAAGCGATACAGGCTATAGCCAACAGGGTTAAAATATAGGTGTTTCTTTTCATTTCAGTATCTTAAAATCTTATAAGCCAACAGTTAAACCGAATGATAGGGTCAAAGGCTGCGGGTAGGCATTAAATGAATTTTTGTAATCGTTTCTGTTCGATGGTGTCGAATAAGGTGTCCAAAAACCTACATTGTCTGCCTGGAAATAAACATTGGCCCTTTGCAACTTGATCTTGTTGAGCCATTTTTTGGGAAGGCCATAATTCAAGCTGATGTTTTGCAGGCGCAAGCTGGTTTTTTTATGCAGGAAACGGGTAGAGTTACGCCCGTTATTCGCATTCTCGTACAATACGGACTTTGGAATGTTGCTCAGGTCGCCAGGTTCTCTCCAGCGGTCGAGCAGGTTGGTCGACTGGTTGTCGTCGGCCAGGTTTCTGCCATCCGATTCGGCATCGCGTTGCAAGTCGCTAAAAGCATAACCGCCCACATTGTAAATAATCAGTGCCGACAGCGTAAAATCCTTGTATTGGAAATGATTGGTCATGCCACCATAAAAGTCGGGCGTACTAGAACCTACAATTACACGGTTGTTCAAGTCGAACACCTTGGTAATGTTGCCGTTTCTGTCGTACCAAAGCGGACCGCCATCGCGTGGATCAACGCCAGCCCAGCGGATCAGGTAAAATGCATTGGCATCTTCGCCTTCACGCCTCATGGTCAGGTCAAGCACCTTGTCGTTGCCGTTGTAGAGTTTTAAAATTTTGTTGTTGTTGTGAGCAATGTTGAAAGAAGTGGTCCATTGGAAGTTGTCCTTGATGATGTTTTGCGTATTCAAGGTCAATTCAACACCACTGTTTCTCACCGAGCCTACGTTTTGCAAAATCCGGGTAAAACCAGTGGTACGGGTTACGTCAACCGCATCCAGGATGCCTTTGGTGGTATTGCGGTAAAACTCGATTTCCATAGAGATGCGCTTGAACAAGCCCAAACTCAAGCCACCATTAATGAGGTAGGTAGTTTCCCAAGAAAGTACCGGGTTTTCGCCCGATGTCATGATGGCGCCTTCCTGGCCATTGTAAGCAGTGGTATTGGTAAAGCTATAAATCCCTTTCGATCTGTAGGCGCCAATCCTCGAGTTGCCATTGGTACCATAGCTGATTTTAAGCTTAGCAAAATCAATAGGCTTGATGTGCCAGAACTTTTCGTTGCTGATGGTATACGAAGCACCTACCGAGTTGAAGGTTGCCCATTTCACGTCAGAACCAAAGTCGGAGTTGGCATCCCTGCGGAAACTGCCCAAAACGCTATACCTGTTGTCAAAGGTATATCTTGCTTGTCCGTAATAGGATACTCCTGTTTTTTCGGCTCCGGATGGAAGCGAAGTGGTTCGGGTAGCGTAATCTACGTTTCTCACCTGGTCGTCAGGGAAGCCATAGCCGGTTACAGAAAAGGAATTGCGGTCTTCGCTCCTGGCTTCGGCACCCAATAGGGCAGAGATGGCATGACGGTCAAATCGCTTTTCGAAGTTGAGGCGCTGCTGGCTGTCCCAGTTAAAGTTTTTGCTGTTGCCTCGGTATGCCATTCCTTCGTTGCGATCGCTAAAGGTGTACATCGAGCCATAGATGTTTTCCCTGGTCTTGGTATAGTCGATGCCGTTGGTGCTGGTAAAGGTAAGCCAAGGCCAAAACCTGACCGTACCGCCAATGCTGCCGGTAACCGCTACGGTGCGTTGCCTGTCGTCGTTCAGTTTGGCTTCGGCGTAAGTATTGTAAGGTTTTAGTACGAAAGAACCATCAGGGTTGTAAATTCCATCAATCGGCCTGTTTACATAATAGGTATCGCCTGGCGAGAACATATTGTTAACGTTGTACGAAGCGCCTACCCTTAAGAAAAGGTCAATAGATTTATTTACTTTCTGGTCTATATTGGCTCTTGTCGAGAATCTTTGCGTTTCGTTGGCAATCATGATCGGCTTTTCATTAAAATAGCCTGCCGAAATATAGTACTTGGTTTTTTGGGAGCCGCCAGAAACCGAGAGGTCATGCTGCATGTTGATGCCATTACGGAAAAAGGTGTCATACCAATCGATACTTCCCGTACCCAAATCAGGCATTTTACTCGGATCCAAAGCCGTGTTGTTTAAATAAGATTCGCGGTATAGTTCACGGTATTGGTCGGCATTTAATACATGGAAACGGTTGTTGGTCAATACATTGATGCCGGTTCGGAAGCTGTAATCAACAGCCAGCTTGCCCGATTTGCCTTTTTTGGTGGTAATCAGGATCACGCCGTTAGAGCCGTTGGCGCCATAAATTGAAGTGGCAGTAGCATCTTTAAGCACCACAATCGACTCGATATCATTTGGATTGAGGAAAGTTAAAGGGCTGATGCTGGTTTGCGTACCCGGAATCATGTTGGTTTCATCTCCCGTGTTGTAAGGGATGCCATCAATAACCCAAAGCGGATCATTAGAAGCACTGAACGAAGCTTCGCCACGAATGCGGCTTTCGAACCTTGGGCGTGCACTACTTAACGCTGCGCCTTGTTGCTCGTATTGAAAACCGGCTACCAAACCCTCCAATAAGGCATCTACACGGTTTGAAGGCTTGCGTAAAAGGTCTTTGCTGGTTACCTGGGCGGCACTGCCAATCTGGTTTTCCTTTTTCTCGGAAGTTCCATAGGCCGTAATAATGACCTCTTGAAGGTCGCTAGCCGTTTGTAGCAGCAACACATCAATTGAGGTTTGGCCATTTACAGGAATTTCCTTGGTGCCATAACCAATCAGTGTAACTACCAAGGTGGCATCGGCGGGAGCCTTGATGGTATAATTGCCATCGGCATCGGCCACCACGGCCTTTTTGGTGCCTTTAATGCTAATGACCGCTCCAGGCAAAGGCAAATTTGGTGTTCCGGGTGCTTCTTTAGACCGCACTACGCCTTTAATGGTAATGTCGTCGCGTTGGATTGACGGCTTGGCTTCGGTAATGATCACCGTTTTATCGATAATGCGATAATCGAGCGCTTTGCCGGCAGTCATCTGTTTCAGGGCATTTTCAAGCGTAGCTTCTTTGAGGTCGAGGCTTACCGTACCAGATTTTTTTAATACGGCCGCATCATACAAAAAGGAAAAACCACTTTGCTTTTTAATATCGGTGCATACGCTCTCTATGCCGGCATTGCGTACAGATAGGGTAATTTTTTGGGCAAAGCTCGATGCGTGTACGCCCAAACAACCAGCGATCAACAAGAAAATAGTTAACTTCATAACTAATAGTGTGGTTCTGTTCAATAGTTTATACTTTCTCGGATACTTGCCGAGAAGGAAATGTTTCATATTTTTGTTTGTGTAGTTTTTAAATCGGTTTATTTCAATAATTTGTCGAAAGAAAAAACACAAGTTGGGCCGGGAACATGGCAGTGTCCCCGGCTTTTTTGTGCCTCATCTGTATGGTTTGTTGAGTGTGTTTTATGGCATAGTTTGGTTTAATGGTTTGTTGGGTTAAAAATTTACTGTTACAGTTCGGTCTTTAAGGTCAAATTTGGCACCGCTCACTGCGTTTAGCATTTGCAGTACCTGGTTGAGGCTCGCTTCCCTGCGGATATCGCCACTATACTTTTTGGTTCCCGGGGTACCCCTATATTCTATTTTAACATCGTACCAGCGCGCAATCTGGTCCAATATTTCGGTTATGCCGTCTTCGTGGAAGTAGAACATGCCTTCTTTCCAGGCAACCGATTTATAGGTGTCTACCTGGTGTACGTTCAGCATGCCGTTGGCCACATTGGCTTCGTCGCCAGGCTTGAGAATGCCCTGGTCTTTTTCCGTCCTGATTTTGATGGCTCCTTCCAATAAGGTTGTTTTGGTACTTTCTGCGTTGTAGGCCGAAATGTTGAAGTGCGTTCCGAGTACCTCCACTTCTGTTTTGTTGAATTTGACCACAAATGGCAGGTCTTTGTTATGGGCCACTTCGAAGTAGGCCTCGCCGTTGAGCTCTACACGTCTATCGCCTTTGTTAAAATTGTTCGAAAAACTGATGGTAGAAGCCGAATTGAGGAATACTTTGGTGCCATCGGGCAGGATCATTTTGTATTCGCCAGCCTTTGGTGTTTTTAATTGGTTGTAGCCATTTTTCTGGCGACCAGTATTCTTTACCCATAAAAAGCCTTCCTTGGTGCTCAGATTGGCGTTGGTTTCCTTGGCATTTTTGCCATTCAGGATGGTTGATGAGCCATCTGCCGAGATAAACTGGGCTTTGAAGCCTCCGGGTTTAATATCATAGGCATGGGTTTGTTGAGCTAAAAGCGGGGTTTGAGATGCCTGGTTCGAGGTGTATTGATAAAGGCCAATTCCTGCCACCAGCAAAAGAACCGCTGCCGCACTATAGCTGATGATTTTAGTCCAGCGAAGCTTCGGCGATGGCTTTAGGTTCAGTTTCTTGGAAAGTGTAGCCCAGTCTTGTTCTGTATCGATTTTGTTGAAATAATCGAGTTCTTCTTGTACGCTTGGCGTATCGCGAAACGATTCCAAAAGCGTTATATTTTTAGGGTCGCTAGCTAACCAAAGCTCAAAATCCTTACTTTCTTGGGCAGAAAGTTCGTTTTTTAAGAACTTCGTCATCAATTTGGCAATGAGTTCGGGGTCTTTTTGCGTTTTCATATTCTTAGTTAAGAAACCTGAAAAGCAAAAGAGGGTGAAAAGAAAATGAACTTTTTTTGAAATTATTTGTTTTGGGCCAAGAAAATAAGCACCAAAGCCAAGAAATCAGGGTTCACGCGCATTTTGATCAACTCGAGCGCACGTTTTTTCTGGGTTTTTACCGTGTTGACGCTGATTCCCAATTCGGTGGCAATCTGCGGATTTTTCAATCCTTCCAGGTACCCCATGCGGAAAATGATTTGGCAGTTTTTGGGAAGGGTGCTAATTACCTTGTGCAGTTCGGCAATCACCTCAGACCGGATCATCGAGTTAAGTCCAATGGCATCTTCAAAAGGATCGGCTTCCTGGTTGTTCAAGTAGCCATTTTCCAGCTTTAGCCTGCGGAGCTTGTTTAAGCAGGCATTTCTAACCGAAGCATACAAAAAGGAAGTAATGGCATTTGGTTCCACCTGCAGGTTCTGCTGGCTGTCCCAAAACGTGGCAAAAATTTCTTGTACAATATCTTTAGATGCATCTTCGTCTTTCAGGAACTGGTAGGCAAAGTGGCATAGCTTCGCATAGTTATTCCTAAATAATGCTTCGAATGAGTCGATATGTATACTTCTTGACAAGTTTGGTTGATTGGTGTTGAACATCAAAAATAAGCTTTGTAGCGGAGCAAAGCAAGTGTTAAGCAGTTGATTTACTGATTAAAACGATTTTGTTGCGCAAAACAATGTAAAATATATGAACATTTTAACGCCTTGGCATAGCATTTTAATGCCCAAGATGAGCAATTAAAAAGCCCGAGAAATTATTTCTCGGGCTGTATTTTTAGCCACAGGTTAGCTAAGTTCAGTTTACAGTTGGCGGTTTTCAGTTTGCGGTTATTAATTCCCCTCCACGGGAGGGGTGCCTGCAAGGCGGGGTGGTCAATCTTTGTGATTAAACCATCTACCTTAAACCTTCCAACCTATTGCCTTACTTAAATTCCCTAAAATCCTGATCGGCTTTGATGTTCAATAAGCTTTCGTAGATCAAGCTGATTACATTGTCGACATCTTCTTTGTGCACCATTTCTACGGTAGTGTGCATATAACGCAATGGCAGTGAAATCAATGCTGAAGGTACGCCACCATTAGAGTAGGCGAAAGCATCGGTATCGGTTCCCGTAGAGCGCGAAGAAGCCTGGCGCTGGAACGGAATTTCGTTCTTTTCGGCGGTTTTAATCAGCAGTTTGTTCAGGTTGGTTTGTACGGCAGGGGCATAAGAAACCACCGGGCCTTTGCCACAGGCTAAATCGCCTTGGGTAACCTTGCTGATCATTGGGGTGGTGGTATCGTGGGTTACATCGGTTACGATAGCCACATTGGGCTTAATGCGTTGGGCAATCATTTCGGCGCCGCGCAAACCAATCTCTTCTTGTACCGAGTTGACGATGTACAAGCCAAAAGGCAGTTTTTTCTTGTTTTCTTTAAGCAAACGGGCCACTTCGGCAATCATAAAGCCACCGGCACGGTTATCTAGCGCACGCCCCACATAATAACGGTCGTTCAATACCATGAACTCGTCTTCGTAGGTAATTACGCAACCCACATGCACGCCCAAGGCTTCAACTTCTTCTTTGCTGGTGCAGCCACAATCTAAAAAGATGTTTTTGAGTTCTGGGGCCTGTTCCTTTTCGCCGTGGCGGGTGTGGATGGCCGGCCAGCCGAATACCGCTTTGACATAGCCTTTTTCGGTGTGGATGTTCACGCGTTTTGAAGGTGCAATCTGATGGTCGGAGCCTCCATTGCGGATCACATAAATCAAACCATCGCTGGTGATGTAGTTTACATACCACGAAATTTCGTCGGCATGGGCCTCGATAACTACTTTATAGTTGGCTTTAGGATTGATAACCCCAACGGCAGTGCCGTAATTGTCGATGAAATGCTCGTCGATATAGGGCTTTAGATAGTCTAGCCAAAGTTTTTGTCCACCCCACTCGTAACCGGTAGGTGCCGCATTGTTAATGTATTCTTCGAAAAACTGCAACGATTTTTTGGTCACTACAGGTACGTGTTTTTTCTTTTTTTCCTGCGCTTTCTGCAGGTTAGCTTCATCTTTTTTCTTTGCCATAATATGATATAATGATTTTGGATTTACGAGCTACGATTGATACGGCCCGTTAAAATCCAAATTTGTTTATAGTTACGATTGTAGATTTAAGATTTACGATTGGAATCATATCTGAAAATCTAAAATCGTCAATCTAAATCTAAAATTCCCTTTCCATCACCACAAAATCATAACCGGCTGCGGTGTAGGTTTTGTCGGTTTCAACAAAGCCAAATTTAAAATAAAATTCCTTGGCATTAACCCTCGCGTTGCACCATAATTTAGTCAGTTTTTGCACTTGGCAGTAATCGATCAGGTATTCCATCAGCTGCTTGCCCAATCCCTGGCCCTGCGCTTCGGGCAAAATAGCCAATTTGCGGAATTGGCCAATGTGGCCTTCCACAAACAAAGAAACCACGCCGGTAAGTTCGTGATTCAAGTAAAGGCCAAAGTGGGTGCCCTCAAAATCGTTTTCCAGCTTTACAAAATCGTAAGGTTGGTCTGGGTACATGGCAATATGCCTGATGCGCCAGGTTAACGAGGGGAATATTTGTTCTACTACTGCTTCCATCTATAGTAAAAAACGTTTTGAGGGGTCAAAAATAGTTATTCAGGCTTTGAGGTGAATTTCTTGCTGCTATAAAACTGGTAGATCAGGATGTTAACGATTACGATAGCCGTCATTCCATAACAGAACAAATTCCAACCGCCATGTTCCCAAAGTAGCAAACCTAAAGCAGAACCGCAACTGGCACCTACAAAACTAACCGACATGAAAATGGTATTTAGCCTATTTCTCGCTTCCGGAATCAGGGTGTAGATACGCGTTTGATTGGTTACATGGATAGCCTGCTGGGCAATATCGATCAGGATAATGCCAATAATAAAAGGAATCATCACCGTGCCTACAAAGTAGAAAACAACCAGGCTGATGAGCTGCAGGATAAAACCCTTCATCAGGTTTTTGCGCGGATTGCCTCCGTCGCTCAGTTTGCCCACTAGCGGAGCAGCCAAGGCACCTGCCGCACCGGCAATGCCAAACAAACCAATTTGCAAGGTTTGGAAATTATAAGGCGGATTAGCCAGAAAAAGTACCATCACCGTCCAGAAGCCACTGATAATGGCAAAGGCCAAAAAGTTGATGATCGAGGTTTCGCGCAATACGGGCTGCGATTTGATGTAGCCGAACATCGAGCCCATCAGCTGTGCGTAATTGCCTTTAAATGAGGGGAAGCTTTTGGGAAAGCGTTTGGCCATCAAGCCAATCAGCAGCAAACAAATGCCGGCTGCAATGTAATAAACGGCACGCCAGCCCAGCCAAAAGCCAATGCTGCCACTTACCGCCCGAGAAGCCAGAATGCCTACCAGCAAACCGCTCATGACAATGCCGATGTTGTGACCTCTATTGCTATCGTTGCTCAGGTTGGCAGTTAGGGGCAAAATCAGTTGAGGCACGATAGAGCAGGCACCGATCAGAAAGCTGGCTACTTCCAATATAAAGAAGCTTTTGGAAACGGCCGCCAGCAAAAGCGCCAAAATGGCCAAGCCGGTGATAACCAGGATTTGCTTTTTGCGTTCGAACATGTCGCCCAGCGGCACCAACAGGAAAAGGCCAAGGGCATAGCCCGCCTGGGTAAGGTAAGTGGTTTTGCCGGCCATGGTTTCGCTAATGCCAAAATCTTGGGCGATCAAGATGACCAAGGGTTGGCAATAATAAATATTGGCTACAATTAGACCTGTACAAAAGGCCATCAATAAAATATCGGCTCGCTTTAACATAAGGGTAGTGTAATTTAAGGTTGAGGGCGGAAGGTAGCGTGTAAAAAGATTGGGAGATAGGAAGCTGAAGGTTCAAACTTGTTGCTCGTCTAAATTTATACCTTCAGCCTCTTTTTGCCTTCGGCCTTTTTCCTTACAAAGGGATATTGCCGTGTTTTTTTCGCGGATTGTTTACCACTTTGTTTTCGAGCATTTTAAAAGCCTTGATCAGCTTGGTACGGGTTTGCGAGGGTTCGATTACCTCATCCACAAAGCCACGTTCTGCAGCGCGATAAGGGTTGGCAAAGATTTCCGAATACAGTTTTTCTTTCTCCAGCCATTTTTCCTGTGGTTTTTCGGCACTGCTGATTTCTCTTTTGAAAATGATCTCGGCCGCACCTTTGGCACCCATCACCGCAATTTCGGCGCTTGGCCAAGCGTAGTTCATATCGGCGCCGATATGTTTCGAGTTCATCACGTCGTAGGCACCACCATAGGCCTTGCGGGTAATTACTGTAATCCTTGGCACGGTTGCCTCGCTAAAGGCGTACAATAATTTGGCACCATTGCTGATAATGCCGTTCCATTCCTGGTCTGTGCCCGGCAAAAATCCGGGTACATCTTCAAAAACAAGGAGCGGAATATTAAAGCAATCGCAGAAACGTACAAAACGGGCAGCTTTTACTGAAGCATGGTTGTCTAAAACCCCAGCCAGGTAAGCGGGTTGGTTGGCCACAATGCCAATGCTGCGTCCGGCCAGACGGGCAAAGCCTACCACAATATTTTCGGCATAGGCGGCATGTACTTCCAAAAAGCTGTCGGCATCTACCACTTCAGCTATTACGTCTCTGATGTCGTAGGGTTGCGAAGCATTTTGTGGCAGCAATTCGTCTAGTGCCGGCCTATTTTCGTCGGCTGTTTCATATGCCAAGCTGGTTGGACGCTCTTCACAATTTTGGGGCATATAGCTCAGTAGTTTTTTAACATGGCTGATTGCATCCAGCTCGTTGGCACAGGCAAAATGCGTTACACCCGATTTGGTGGCGTGCGTAGTGGCACCACCCAGTTCTTCAGAGCTTACCTCTTCATGCGTAACGGTTTTAACCACGTTCGGGCCGGTTACAAACATGTAAGATGTGTTTTCTACCATCAGAATAAAATCGGTAATGGCTGGCGAATACACTGCACCGCCGGCACAAGGTCCCATAATGGCCGAAAGTTGTGGAATAACACCCGAAGCCTGTACGTTGCGGTAAAAAATATCGGCATAGCCACCCAGGGAAACAACGCCTTCCTGAATGCGCGCCCCGCCGCTGTCGTTCAGGCCGATGATCGGTGCGCCGTTTTTCATGGCCATTTCCATGATCTTGCAGATCTTCTCGGCGTGGGTTTCTGAAAGCGAGTCTCCAAAAACGGTAAAATCTTGAGA
>JBCNPG010000199.1:0-6009 GCA_039593445.1 Pedobacter sp. | reverse complement strand
ACCAACACAATAGGAAAACGGGCAATTTTGCCGGTTTGAATCAATGTTAAAGCTTCAAAAAGTTCGTCCATGGTTCCCATGCCACCTGGCAATACAATAAAGCCCTGCGAATATTTCATGAACATTACCTTTCTTACAAAAAAGTAATCGAACTCTAGCAAACGGCTAGGTTCAATGTACTTATTGTGGAACTGTTCAAAAGGCAGATCAATATTTAAACCTACAGACTTACCGCCATTCATATGGGCACCTTTATTTCCAGCCTCCATAATACCTGGGCCACCGCCTGTAATTACCCCATAGCCACGCTCAGTTAACAAACGTCCACATTCAACAGCTATTTGATAATAAGGATTCGTTTCTGCAGTTCTGGCCGAACCAAAAATACTTACACAAGGGCCAATTTTGGCTAGTTTCTCAAAGCCGTCAACAAATTCGGCCATGATTTTGAAAATCTGCCAGCTGTCTGTTACTTTTATTTCTTGCCAATCCTTATTGGCAAAAGCACTTCTTATCTTTTCTTCACTTGTCATTCTATATTCTGTATAATTTAAAACTTGGTTTGTTGATCTGTTTTCCTGCTGATCAGTAATAGGCATACAAAGGTAATCAATCCGTTAACCAAAATCAGGTCTACGCTAAAAACGTAGCCACCAAGAAGCTTGGTCGAATATTTATCTAGGAAAAAGCAGATGATTGGCGCCAATATACAAACAAGCGGAACCAATTTGTCGTATAGCCCACGGTTTTTAACAAAAAGGCCGAATGAATAGAGGCCCAAAAGCGGACCGTAGGTATAGGATGCGATTTTAAAGATCAGGCTCACTACAGAAGAGCTGTTCAGGGCATTGATCACCAATATCACCAGAAACATGAGGATGGAAAATGCAATGTGTACCATGTGTCTTTTCCTGACCGTATTTTCCTTATCGAGGTTTTCTTTTTTGTTCATCCCCAAAAAATCAACACAAAACGAGGTGGTTAGAGCCGTTAAGGCACTGTCGGTAGTAGCAAAGGTGGCCGCAGTTAAGCCCAGCATGAATACGATTGCCGGTAAGGTTGCCAAATGGTTCAGGGCTATTTCTGGAAAGAGCAAATCGGTTCTTGGCTGCTGGGTAACGTGGTCTAGCGGAATACTGATGCCGTTCTTGGTGGCGAAAATATACAATAAGGCACCTACGCTTAAAAAGAAGATGTTTAAAACCACAAATATTCCGGTAAAGGTGAACATGTTTTTTTGGGCTTCGCCAATGGTTTTCATGCTCAGGTTTTTTTGCATCAGGTCTTGGTCTAGGCCCGTCATGGCAATGGTCACGAAAATACCGCCGATAAACTGTTTGCTGAGGTAAAATTTATTCGTTAAAAAATCGTCGAGGAAGAAGATTTTCGAATAGCTGCTGTTTTTGATGGTCTCGAAGGCTTGCGGAATATCGAGATTTAAGCTGCTGCATACGAAGTAAATGGTCAGGAATACAGACAGCACCAAAAAAAACGTCTGCAACGTATCTGTAATGATAATCGTTTTTAAGCCGCCTTTAAAGGTGTACGACCAAATTAATCCCAACGAAATGAGTACGGTTGCCCAGAAGGGAATTCCATAGCTGTCGAAGATGAAGCGCTGCAGCACGATAACCACCAGGTACAAACGCGTTGCCGAGCCCAAGGTACGGCTGAGCAAAAAGATGGAGGCTGCGGTTTTGTAACTGAAATAGCCCAATCTATGTTCAATATAGCTATAAATTGAGGTTAAATTCATTCGGTAATAGAGGGGGAGGAGCACGGTAGCAATAATGATAAAACCAACGGCATTGCCCAGCACGAACTGGAAATACTGAAACTGGTTCCCTGCAGTTGCACCCACTTCTCCGGGCACCGAAATGAAGGTTACGCCCGAAAGGGCAGTGCCGATCATGCCGAAAGCCACCAGGTACCATTTCGAATTCCGGTTGGCAATAAAAAAGGAAGCGTTGTCTGAGTTGTTTCTGGATGTAAAGTAGGCTACGCCGATCAACAAGGCAAAGTAACCCAATAAGAAAGATAAAAGTATCGCGGGACTCATAATTTATATTTAGCTTCTAAATGTAAGTATTTACAGGTTTAAATCAAGAAAGCGTTGGAAAATTGTTGGTTCAATGGTTCGCGGTTGCATGGGCCTTGTTAAAATTCAGCTGGACGATCATCAACTTGTTCCTATTGACTGCCGACTAACTTTTAATTAAATTTGTAAATGAATTTTTCTTCCCAACTGCTTGAAGACGCGGTAAACGAATTTGCAAAACTGCCTGGTGTAGGGCAAAAAACAGCTTTGCGTTTGGTGCTGCATCTGCTCAACAAAGAACAGGAAGAAGTAGCTCATTTTGGCCGCACCTTAATCAGGCTAAAGGAAGAAATCAAACATTGCCAGGTTTGCCATAACATTTCAGACCACGACACCTGTAGCATCTGCAGTGCGCCTAAAAGAGATGGAGAGACCATTTGCGTGGTAGAAGATACCCGCGATGTGATGGCCATCGAAAACACCAACCAGTATTTTGGGGTTTACCATGTACTGGGCGGGCTCATTTCGCCGATGGACGGAATAGGTCCTTCCGACCTCCATATCGACAGCTTGGTGCAACGTGTAGCGACAACACCGGTTAAAGAGGTAATTTTAGCCTTGAGCGCCAATATGGAAGGCGATACCACCTTGTTTTATCTCCACAAAAGATTAAAGGATTTTCAAATTCCAATAACCACCATTGCCAGAGGCATCGCCTTTGGTGGCGAGCTGGAATATGCCGACGAAATTACGCTAGGCCGCTCCATCCTTACCAGGGTACCTTATGAAAATTCACTGATCAAGTAGCCGAAGATGAAAAAAATAGCTGGCATCCTCTTTCTGTTTTTAAGTTCATTTTCAGCTTTCGCACAGATCAAAATACATTCTCATAATGATTATTTGCAATCGGTTCCTTTTTTTAAAGCTTACCAGCAAGAGGTTTATGAAATAGAGGCAGATGTTTTTCTGGTTGGCGATTCATTGGTCGTGGCACATAGCAAGGAAGAAATAAACCCAGCCCAAACACTTGATAAACTTTATTTAAAGCCAATAGCAGCCTTGTTCAGGGAAAATCATGGTTATGCCAATTCTTCTAAAAACTATACCTTCTGTTTAATGATCGATATAAAGGAAAATTGGCAAACAGTTTATCCTGTTTTAAAAAGAACCATAGCGCAATATGGTGCAATTTTCGATCGCAGTACAAACAAACATGCGGTTCAGGTCGTAATCAGTGGTGCTAGACCAGCCGATTCTACGTTCCATACTTATCCCAATTGGCTGTTTTTTGATGGATTGCCAAACGTAAACTATGCAAAAGACGACCTGAAAAGGGTAACGATGATCAGCGATAATTTTGCAAACTATTCGAAATGGAACGGAGCAGGTGTTCTGCCAGATGCAGATAAAGCCAAGCTGCAGGTCACCATTCGCCAAGGTAATCAACTGAACAAACCTGTGCGTTTTTGGGGTGCTCCAGATACCGAAGCGAGCTGGGATCAATTACAGAAATTAGGAGCTGCAATCATTAATACGGATAAAATAGAAACCTGTAGGGCATATTTCAAAGCAATTAAATGAATTATAAAGACAAAACCATCATCATTACCGGAGCCTCATCGGGCATTGGCAAGGCTCTAGCCGAAGAATTAGCTAAAAGGGGAGCAAATTTGGTATTGGGCGCTCGCCAATATGTAACCCTATGTGAAATTACTGCCGAATTGGAAAAGCAATATGGTATCAAGGCTTTGGCTGTACAGGCCGATGTAAGCAAGGAAGAGGATTGTGCCCAGCTGATCAAACAAGCCCTGCTTACCTTTGGTAAAATTGATGTACTCATTAACAATGCCGGACTTTCGATGCGGGCCCTGTTCAATGACCTGGATCTTGCCGTACTGAAGAATCTCATGGATGTAAACTTCTGGGGAACCGTTTATTGCACAAAATATGCCCTGCCCGAAATTTTAAAAACAAAAGGCAGTATTGTTGGTGTGTCTTCTATTGCAGGCTATCGTGGGTTGCCGGGCAGAACGGGTTATTCTTCGTCAAAATTTGCCATGAATGGATTTATGGAGGCCTTACGTACCGAATTGCTGAAAACCGGTGTTCACGTGATGGTGGCTTGTCCGGGTTTTACCACTTCAAATATTCGGGTGGCCGCCTTGTCTAAAGATGGTCAGGCCCACGGCGAAACCAGTATGGAGGAAGGCAAGATGATGACTGCCGAAGAAGTGGCCAGGCGCATTGCCGACGGCATTGAGCAGCGCAAACGTACCCTTATCATGACTGGGCAAGGCAAACTTGCGGTATGGATGAACAAGCTCTTTCCGGCATTTACAGATAAAAAGGTATTCGAATTGTTTGCCAAAGAGAAAAACCCGTTGATCAAGTAGGAGAATCTGTCATCAAAAATCCAACAGTTAAGCAATAGCGTATTTATAAACCATCAGGTAATCAATAAAGCGTGTCTATAGGTTTAAAATAGAAAATCAGCTATAAAATGAAGCTTAAAATTATGTTTATCGCTTTTTTGGTACAGGCTTTCAGTGCTTCTTCGCAAGTTAGGGTAGAAAAAGATGTGAATTATGCGGGTACCGCCGAGTTAAGTCATACGCTCAACATTTATTATCCAAAAGACAGCACCAAGCAACACGACGTAATGATCTTCATCCATGGCGGTTCTTGGAGCAGTGGCAAAAAAGAAACCTATTGGTGGCTGGGACGGAATTTTGCCAAAAAAGGCATAGTTACAGCCATTATCAATTATCCTTTGGCACCCACGGCTACCTACAAAGAAATGGCACAGGCTAGTGCGCAGGCCGTAAAGTGGGCAAAAGATCATATTGCGGCCTACGGCGGAAATCCAGATCGCCTATTTTTGATGGGCCACTCGGCTGGCGGGCACCTGTGCGAACTAATCAATACCGATACCCGGTATTTTGAAGAGCTTGGCATCAAAAATCCGATCAAAGGTGTTATCCTTGACGATCCATTTGGCCTCGATATGGAAGAATACCTTACCAAGGCAGAAAAAGATCATTATTATGAAGATTTTATCAGGACCTTCAGTACAGACCGCAACGTTTGGCAGGCGGGTTCGCCTTTGTTCTACATAAAGAACAGCAACAATCCGCACCTGATCTTGTATGGCACCAGAACCTATGAGGCCATCAAAATCCAATCCGAAAGAATGAACAAGTTGTTACTTGCCCAAAATGTGCCGTCTACCTTAAAAGTCATAGAAGGGAAAAAGCATGTGGGAATGATCAGCCAGATGATTTTTGGAAGCAATCAGCTGTATAAATTTATCGTAGACTTTTTGCAGGAAGTGAAATAGGCCCGGCTAATCGTTCACTATTTCTACCAATTTGATAGAGCCGTTATCGTTTAAAACAAATTTTCCGCTTAATTTTTTGGCGCTCGACTGCAAAGCCTGTTCAAATTGGCTACACAGATTGCCACAATCTATGTTTACCTGGTTAAGGATGTTATAACCAGTATTCGAATTGCCATTTACACATTTTATGGCCCCAATCTTCAAGTCAATGTCGAACGATTCGTCAGGATTGGCTTTTGTTTTCGAAAGCACCTGCCTCAGTTGATAGGCTACTTCCTGGCCTTTTTCTTTCGAAGCTTTTATTTCTGTTGTCGCGACTAGCAATTCGTAGACATAACCTTCTTCATAGTTGAAGCCAACAATCTGGGCATTTAGGGGTTTCCATTTGTCGCCACCTATTTCATCGCCCTCTTGAACAGAAAATACCAATGCCGGTCGTGTAGTAATGGCTGTTTGTTTAAATTGGTTGATTCGGAGTTGGATGGGCTGTTCTTTCTTTTCGCAGGAAATGAAAAGGACAGTAAGGCATGCTAAAAGGGTAGAAAGCCTAAAAAGCGTTATAGATTTCATTTGAACTGGTTGTGTTTAATCAAAAATAAGCGAATTTTTAATCAAAACAACTAAGTGCTTAGTA
>JBCNPG010000198.1:0-6027 GCA_039593445.1 Pedobacter sp. | reverse complement strand
TACGAACTGCGCAATTCCAGCAAGTTCGATTGGGGCAACTGCATCAATCCCTTGGCGGCCGGCATTAAATGTGCCTGGCGCGTAACTACCGTGTCACCCAGTTACTTGGAAGAAATCAGCCATAATGCCAATGGCCTTGAAAATCTTTTGGCTCAAGAGCGTGGCAAATCGGCGGGAATTTTAAATGGCATCGACAACGAGGTGTGGGATCCGGCCAAAGACCCTATGCTGAGCAAAACATTTTCGGTACGTACTGTCGAAAGTGGCAAAAAAGCAAACAAAGAGGCCCTTTGTACTGTTTTTAACCTGGATAAGGAGAAACCGCTGTATACTTTTATCGGACGCCTGGTTGGCGAAAAGGGAGCCGATTTGTTGCCTGATATTTTTTACAATGCATTGCAACAGAGCAATCGCGAAATCAATATTTTGGTACTTGGTTCTGGCGATCCTCACGTGGAAGACCGGCTGAATGAACTGAAACATCACTTTAAAGGCAGTTATAATGCTTATATTGGCTATAACGAAGTATTGTCTCACCAGATTTATGCAGGAGCTGATTTTCTATTGATGCCTTCGCGGGTGGAACCTTGCGGACTGAACCAGATGTATGCGCTGCGCTATGGCACCATTCCCATTGTGAGGCGTATCGGAGGCTTAAAAGATACGGTTACCGATATTGGCGACGGTGGCTTTGGCATCTGTCATGACCAAACCAGCATATGGGATGTGGGCCATGCCATTGGAAGGGCCTACGAACTGTTTTTAGACCAGAAGAAAGTAAAGGATATACGCAAGTATATCATGTCGCTAGACCACTCGTGGGATCGCGCGGCACAACAATATATAGACTTGTACCAAATGTAAACATCAACAGCTATGACAGACAAAGTATTGGGTGTTATCCTTGGCGGGGGCCAGGGATCGAGATTGTCTCCGTTAACGCAAACCCGCTCTAAACCGGCAGTACCGATAGGTGGTAAATACCGCTTGGTCGATATTCCGATTTCCAACTGTATGAACTCTGGTATCCACCGGATGTTCGTATTGACCCAGTTCAATTCCGCTTCCTTAAATAAGCACATTAAGAATACTTATCACTTTAGTCATTTTTCAAAGGCTTTTGTCGATATTCTGGCGGCCGAGCAAACGCCTGATAACCCCACCTGGTTTCAGGGAACCGCCGATGCGGTGAGGCAGTGCATGCACCACATCGTAAACCACGAATTCGATTATATCCTGATCCTTTCGGGCGATCAGTTGTACCAGATGGATTTTAGGGAAATGCTTAAGGCGCATATCGATAAAGGTGCCGAAATCACCATTGCTACCATTCCGGTGCACGCCAAAGAAGCAACCGAATTTGGGATTTTGAAAACCGACGAAGAAAGTTTCATTACTTCGTTTATCGAGAAGCCGAAAGCCGATTTGTTGCCAGATTGGACTTCTGAAACGAGCGACGAAATGAAGAGCGCGGGCAGGAATTACCTGGCTTCGATGGGTATCTACATCTTCAATCGCGATTTGTTGATCAAGATGCTGAACGAAAACCCAGAGGAAAAGGATTTTGGCAAGGAAATCATCCCACGCTCCTTGGTGAGCAACCATGTATTAAGCTACCAGTACGAAGGTTATTGGACTGATATTGGTAATATTTCTTCTTTCTTTGAAGCCAATTTGGGCCTTACCGACGAACTGCCTCAGTTTAACATGTTCGACAGTGCACATACCATTTTTACCAGGGCAAGGATGTTGCCACCTTCAAAGGTGTCGGGTACGACCCTCGAAAAAACCATTGTGGCCGAGGGCTGCATTATCCAGGCCAGCAGGGTAGAACGCGCTGTTTTGGGCATCAGGTCGAGGATTGGAAAAGGAACTACCATTGCCAATTCGTACATTATGGGCAGCGATCACTACCAAACCCTTGAAGAAATACAGGAAGCCACCGCCATAGGCAAGCCTTTGTTGGGCATAGGCGACCGTTGCTATATCAATAATGCCATTGTAGACAAAAACTGCAGGATCGGCAACGATGTGCGCATCAATGGTGGCAGTCATTTGGCAGAGGGCGATTATGGCCTGTATGTAGTGAAAGACGGAATTGTAGTCATTAAAAAAGGATCTACAATTGCCAACGGAACGGTAATTTAATTTGAAGATATTGATAAATTGACAAGCCTCCCTAATTAAGGAGGCTTTTTTGTAGCTTGAACCTGAAAACCAATTCTCACCTTGATGAATGTTCCTTACGCACTGATTTTGCTTAGGTTGCTTTTGGCACCTACGGTTGTAATTTTGGCCTTCGCTTTTAGGGAGCAAAGTGCCTTGGTTATTTTGGGGCTGATGTATGTAGGTCTTTTTTCGGATATTTTTGATGGGATCATTGCCCGGAAACAGCAACTTTCTACAGCGAAAATGCGTAGGATAGACAGTCAGGTGGATCTGGTTTTTTGGCTATGTATTGCCTGGAGCTGTTATCTGATTTATCCCGAATTGATCGAGGAAAACAAGACAGGTGTAGTATTGGTCCTGGCCATGGAAGGGCTTTGCTATCTGGTCAGTTTTCTCAAGTTTGGCAAAGAAACCTGTACGCACGCTTTTCTGTCTAAAATGTGGGGACTAACCCTTTTGGCAACTTTTACCGCGCTGTTGGGTTTTGCCCACAATGGTTGGATTTTTAAAACCTGTGTGGTTTTGGGGCTGGTTTCGCAATTGGATGTCATACTGATCGTCTTGATTTTGCGCAATTGGGCACATGATGTGCCCAGCTTTTACCATGCCATCCTCATACGAAAAGGCATTCCCTTTAAAAAGAGCAAATACTTGAACAGCTAACAGGGCGATAAAACCAGTTTAAGCGCAACTATAAATAATTAAATACCAAAGAGAAGATGGTTTTTTCGTTTGGTATCGAATCTACTTCCAAGCTGCCGCGGTGCATTTTCATGATATTGCGCGTAATGGTAAGCCCTATGCCCGAACCATTTTTTCTTGTGGTGTAAAAAGGTACAAATATCTTGTCGATGTTGTCGGGTTCAATTCCCTTTCCGTTGTCGGTAACATCAATATAAACCTTGTTGTGGGCCAGTCGGTAGGTAACTTCAATTACTGGTTTTTCCGTGTGCTCCAAGGCGTACATGCTATTGGTGATGAGGTTGATCAATGCCTGTTCTATCAGTTTGAAATCAACTTGGATGGAGATCTTGGAAGCCGTTTGCAGTACCTGTAGCTTGATGTGCTTGGCGCTTACCATCGGCTGCATCAATACTTTTACGTGCTGCAAAATTTCCCCTATGCTATGCAGTTCGGCATTAGGCGTAGGAAGTTCGGCAATCAGCCGGTAGTCCTTTACGAAATCTAATAAGCCTTCCGAGCGCCTTTTAATGGTTTGCAGGGCCGGTTTAAGGTCTTCCAGCGCTTCGGTATCTAAACTGGTCTTGTTGCTGATCATCTGGTTTACGGTATCAGACAAAGAGCTGATGGGGGTAATAGAATTTAGGATTTCGTGCGAAATTACGCCTATCAATCGGTTCCAAGCTTCGGTTTCTTTCTGCTCAATTTCGTCCTTGATGTTTTGGAAGGAGATGATGATGTGATCAGCTCCATATAAGTTGAGCGGAATAACCTCGATGGAAAGCTGAATGAACTTGTCTTGTATTTTTAGTTCGAGAAAGCGCTTGCCTCCGGTACTGATCTTATCGATTTCGTGGGCAAAGATGGGCAAATGCTCCTGAAATCGGTGCCAATAGCTATAGGCTGGCACGTTAAGCAGGTTGCTGGCTGCCAAGTTAAAAAACGAAATTTCCGATTTGTCTTGTGCGTTTTTCTCTTTCTTGACCACAATTACGCCAACAGGTACCTGTTCTAAAATGGTTTTGATGAGTTGGAATATCGCATCCTGTTCCAGTTGGATGTCCTTGTGGATCTGGATGATCTCGTTGAATGATTCGTACAGTTCGGGAAAGCTGCCTTTGGTCACCTTGTTTCTGAAGTTCAGCGTATGATCCCTCGTTTTTACCGCCAAGATAAAGCGTTTGATGTCTTCCCTGATCTGGTTGATATAGAAATAAAGCGAAATGATGCTGCCCAGCAAAACCAGGCTGATGCCGGTAATGGTAAACCACAATTGTGTATTGCGTATCAGGTAAACCAAAAGTATAGCCAGTACATTGATAAGGATCAGCCTGCTTATTAAACGGAAGGTAAATCTTTGGTAGAACATGGTATTCAAGTATGGCTTTTCGATTAGTTTTTATGGTCAATAGACTTTAGCCTTTAAGCTTGGTCTGTAGTCTTTACAATCCAAATTTCTCAATTCTTCGGTATAAGGCGGCACGGGTAAGCCCCAATTCTGCAGCGGCCCTCGAAATATTACCTTTATGTTTTTCGATGGCTTTGTTGACCATCATTTTCTCCATCTCGTCTAAAGCCATTTCGTTTTGCAATACAGGTTGGCTGCCGAATTTTTGAGGCGAAAGCTGCAGGTCGTGTTCGCTGATTTCAAAGCCATCGGCCATGATCACGGCACGTTCCATCACATGTTGCAGTTCGCGTACATTGCCCGGCCAGCTGTAATTGAGCAAAGTGCTTTCTGCCTTGGGGGTTAAACTTTTTAGGGCTTTGTGGTATTTGCCACTGAAGATTTGTAAAAAATGCTGGGCCAATAACACGATGTCGTTGCCACGCTGGCGCAGGGGAGGCAATACCAGCTCTACGGTATTGATCCTGAACAACAAGTCCTGCCTGAAAGTTCCCTTGTGTACCATTTCATCCAAAGGCATATTGGTTGCGCTGATCAGGCGCACATCGATTTTTCGTTCCTTGCTTTCGCCCAGCCTGATTACCGTCCGGTTTTGCAATACGCTCAGCAACTTTGCCTGTAGAGGCAGGGAAAGGTTGCCTATTTCATCCAAAAAAATAGTACCCCCATCAGCCATTTCAAAACGGCCCGGCTTATCTTCTTTGGCATCGGTAAAAGCGCCCTTGGCGTAGCCGAACAGTTCGCTTTCGAAGAGGTTTTCGTTAAGCGAGCCCAAGTCTACGTGCATGAAAAGCTGTTTTCGCCTCAGTGAATTTTTATGTAATTCGTAGGCAAACACCTGCTTTCCGGTGCCATTCTCGCCCAGAATGAGCACATTGGCATCGGTGGGGGCAACCTTGGTGAGGGTTCTTTGCAGCTGTTGCACATTTTCGTTGTTGCCGATGATGTGTTCGAACTTGCGGGCCATGTCGCTTTGCAGGGAAGTATGTATTTTTTCGAGCTTCTTAACTTTTTTATTCGATTGTCCCAAGCGCGAAGCCGCCGAAAGTGTCGCAAAAAGCTTCTCGTTTTCCCAAGGCTTCAAGATGAAGTCGGTAGCTCCTTTTTTAATGGCCTGTACGGCTAGTTCTACATTGCCAAAGGCGGTCATCAAAATTACCACATAGTCTTTGTCAATAGAAAGGATATGTTCCAGCCAGTAAAGACCTTCTCTGCCATCGCTTGCGCCTTTTTGGTAGTTCATGTCGAGCAGGATGATATCAACTTCGTTTTTGCTGAGCAGCACATTGATTTCTCTTGGCGATTTACAGGTAATGACCTGGTTGAAGTGCTGTTTCAGGAATAGTTTGGCACTCAGTAAGATATCGTCATCATCGTCGATAATCAGAATATTCGCATCTGTCATAAACTTTATTTTAAAAAATTGGGCCTTGCTTCAGTTGATAACTCCGGTAGGATGAAACAAAAATAAGGAAACTGTTCGATGGTGTACAGCTACTGTCCGTTATCGGACATGTTTTTTGAGGAATAAAAAATAATCAACTGTAAATCAGTTGATTAAAAATTATTTTTCGCTTGGCACAAACTTGGCAACTAACCGAGCATTAACACGATATTCCAAATGGACAAAGTAATAAAGAAAAAGAGATTCAATAAAAAAACGATTTTAATCATAGCTGGTACGGTTATCTTTTTAGGCTTGGTAGCTTATGGCTATAGCTTGTCGCTCAATAAAGTTTACAAGGCCAATCCAGACAAAGTAACCATCA
>JBCNPG010000197.1:0-6031 GCA_039593445.1 Pedobacter sp. | reverse complement strand
GCATGAGGACATGAAGCGCAATTTTAAGCTTTATCCCAAAGATTGGGGACGTAAGCAGCCCGATCCGAATATCGACCATCGCAGGGTATATAACCTGATGGTGTTTTTTGCCAGAAAAGGTACAAAACTGGCCTTGAGCAAAAAAACGGAAGACTACAAGCCGGGCGACATCGTGTGTTGGAACCTGAGCGGCAATATCTCGCACATCGGCGTGGTGGTCAATAAAAAATCGGCCGACAACAAAAGATATTTGATCGTACACAATATCGGCAACGGACAGGAGCTCTCCGACTGCCTGTTTTCCTGGAAAATCATTGGCCATTACCGGTATAAAATCTAACGTGGATAAGAATCGTTATTTTTGCCGGACAATCATTAGCCTGAAATCGTCAATCCAAAATCGTAAATTAAAAAGATGCTTGCTTTTGCCAATGCCAAGATCAATTTAGGGTTGTTGCTTACCGAAAAGAGAAGCGACGGCTACCATAATCTGCAAACCGTTTTTTACCCGGTTAGGCTTTACGATGCAGTGGAGCTGATCGATGCCGAATCAACTTTTTGCACGGTCAAGGGAATCGACATACCCGGCGATGCGCAGGATAACCTCTGTTTAAGGGCTTTTAGGCAGTTGCAGAATGATTTTGACTTGCCCAACCAACAAATTGTATTGCTCAAGAACATACCCGTTGGTGCGGGCCTCGGAGGCGGGTCGGCCGATGCCGCTTTCCTGATCAAGCTGGTGAACCAAAAATTCAAGTTAGGCTTAAGTACGGCAGAAATGGAGGATTATGCCCGTGTTTTGGGTGCCGATTGTGCTTTTTTTATCGCCAACAAACCGGTATATGCTACTGCAAAAGGCGACCGGTTCGAAGCCATCGAAATGGATCTGTCCAGATATTTTATGGTGCTGGTTAAGCCACCGGTACATGTTTCAACCGCCGAAGCCTACCGCCATGCCAAAGTAAAACAGCCTGCAATTTCGCTTAAAGAATTGATACATTTGCCCATAAACCAATGGAAGGCGGAGATAGTTAACGATTTTGAGGCCTCTGTTTTTACGCAATATCCGCAAATTGACGAAATAAAAACAAAGCTTTACGCCGCAGGTGCTACATTTGCGCTCATGAGCGGCAGCGGTTCATCGGTTTTTGCGATTTTTGAACAGCCGGTTTCCCTGCCCGAACTTGAAAAAGAGAATCAGGTGTTTTATGATATTTGATTAAAGTAGAAAGTTAAAAGTGGAAAGTTAAAAGTAGAAAGTTAAAAGTTGAAAGTGAGAGAGGTGATTAAAACTGCCAACTGCCAACTAGCAACTAGCAACTAACAACTGCCAACTAGCAACTGACAACTGGCAACTAACAACTAGCAACTGTCCCAAATAAACAATATGGAAATTAATCTCAGCCGCAAAAGTGGAAAATTCAATTTTGAAGCCGTAAATGAAAGCGGATTTACGGTGCAGTTAGATGCCAAGCCAGCCATTGGTGGCGAAGGCAAGGGTTTTAGGCCCATGGAAACCCTTTTGGTTGGATTGGGTGGTTGCAGCGGTATCGACATCGTAAATGTGCTGACCAAGCAGAAAGAACCCCTCAACGACATTAAAATCAAGATCAAGGCTACTCGCAAAGACGAAGAAATGCCTCCGATTTTTGATGTCATCAACATTCATTTCGACCTTTATGGCGACTTGAGCGTAGCCAAAGTGGAAAGAGCCATCCAAATGACTTTCGATAAATACTGTTCGGTGTCCAATATCCTGGGCCGTTCGGCAACCATCAATTTTACATACGCCATTAAATAAATCCAAAGCAGATCATATCGCATTACGTAATACGCACTACGCAATACCCAATACGCAATACCCAATTATGAAAAACGAAAATTTTGAAACCATCGCCATTCGTACGCAAACCGAAAGAAGCAGCCACAAAGAGCATTCGGCGCCCATCTACCTGACATCAAGCTATAAATTTGACGATGCCGAAGAAATGCGCGCACTTTTTGCCAACGAAAAAGAAGGCAACGTGTACAGCCGCTATTCGAACCCAAATACTTCTGAGTTTATTGAGAAGATGTGCCTTTTGGAAGGTGCCGAAGACGGTTTTGCCACTGCAACAGGCATGGCCGCCATTTTTACAACTTTTGGCGCCTTTTTAAAGAATGGCGACCATATCGTATCCAGCCGTTCGGTCTTTGGATCGACGCACCAGCTGTTGACCAACGTTTTTTCTAAATGGGGCGTGACTTTCGATTATGCCGATCTTGATAAGCCTGAAGATTGGGAAGCCCTGATCAAGCCCAATACCAAGATGATTTTTGTGGAGACCCCATCCAATCCGGGCATCGACATTATCGATTTGGAGTTTTTGGGTGCGCTAGCCAAAAAACACAATGTATTGTTGGTGGTTGATAACTGCTTTGCAACACCTTACTTGCAGCAACCGATCAAATGGGGTGCGCATATTTCCATCCATTCGGCTACCAAATACATCGACGGTCAGGGCCGAGTGTTGGGTGGCATTATTTTGGGCAGCAAGGCGCTTGTGGCAGAAATCGTTGCCTTTGCCCGTCACAGCGGACCATCGTTGTCGCCTTTTAATGCCTGGATTTTATCAAAAAGCCTCGAAACCTTGGCCGTTCGCATGGATCGCCATTGCGAAAATGCCTTGAAAGTTGCCGAATACCTAGAAAAGCATCCGCAAATCAAATTGGTGAAATATCCGTTTCTGCCATCGCATCCGCAATACGAAATTGCCAAAAAGCAGATGAAGCAAGGTGGAGGCATTGTAACCATCGTGGTAAATGGCGGCGTAGAAGGCGCCCGCAAATTTATGGACGGACTGAAAATGTTTTCGATTTCGGCCAACTTGGCCGATACCCGGTCTATCGCTACACATCCGGCTACCAGCACGCATAGCAAGCTTACCGAAGAAGAACGTAATATTGTGGGCATTGAGCAGGGTTCTATCCGCCTATCGATTGGCTTGGAGCATATCAATGATATCCTTGCCGATATTGAGCAGGCCTTGGCTTAGTTCGGTATTAAAGAATTTCAAAAAAAACGTAGTGCCGGGTTTCGATCCGGCATTTTTTATGGAAAATGGTTGCCTGCTTATCGTGAAAAGCCTTGGCTACTATTCTCCATGCGATTTTAGGTGCTTGGCAGTTAATTATTCGCTCAGCTTTGGTCTTTTGCCATTAGACTTTTAGCTTTACTTGCATGAACGACTGCGAATTTATCCTATCCGAACTCCACGCGCTTTCAGATCCTGTGTATCGTCAAAAAATGTTGCGGTTTGGCATCGATAATTCGAAGGCTTTGGGCGTGAGCATGCCCAAGGTGAGGAATTTGGCTAAACAGATTCGTAAAAGCCAAGCCCTGTCGCTCGAGCTATGGGAGACCGGAATCCATGAAGCAAGAATTTTAGCCAGCATCATCGGCGAGCCCAAATTGGTAACCGAGCACCAAATAGATGCCTGGGTCGATGATTTCGCCTCGTGGGATGTATGTGATCAGGCTTGTGGCAATCTGTTCGTTAAAACGCCTTATTTCAAGTCGAAAGTTTTCGAGTACAGCAGGGCTGAAAAGGAATTTGTGAAACGCGCGGGCTTTGTGCTTATGGCAGAGGCGGCCGTGCATCTCAAAAAAGAACCAGACGAAACTTTTCTGGAATTTTTTCCGGTAATCGAACGAGAAGCCTGGGACAACCGCAATTTTGTGAAAAAAGCCATCAACTGGGCGCTGAGGCAAATCGGCAAACGTAATGCGTTGTTGTATGAACAGGCCATTGTTACTGCCGAAAATATCCTTGCCCAACAAAACAAAAAAGCCAACTGGATTGCGCTTGATGCCCTCCGCGAACTGAAGAACAAAGGGCCAAAGGGAAGCTGATGGTTTAAAATGATAGGCTAGAAGGGGCAAATTAACTGGAAATCCTAAAGCCAATATCTTCTAATTCCGCACTTCCAACCTCGAACTTTCCAACTTTCAACTTTCAACTTTCAACTCACAACTCTCAACTCCCAGGCTAACTAAGAAATATAATCCCTATCCTCGTCGCTAAGAGTAGGTTTGTTCTCTACAGCTTGGTGCTTTTCTATTTCCGTATCGTAGCTGCTCAAGGTTTTCTTCGGCCTTCCGGCAATAAAGCCCAAAATAAAGCCAATCAGGATGCAAACCCCTATAACGATGAGCTTTGATATGTAAACTTCTTTTCCGATGATGAAATCGAAAGGAACGGCTTCCCTGTTGATGAGCAAAAATGTGGTTAACAGTGCGGTAACAACGATGATGAAGATGGTTTTTGCTTTCATAAGTTAAAAACTGTAGTTGAATATGAACTCTAAGATAGGGTTTTGGTTGTAAACTTTATTCACGAATACCGTCCTTATGCCCAAATCTATAACAGGTTGATAGCGTAAAAGGTTTAGGCTGCTGCGCAATTCGAGTCCAAAGGTCTTGGGCTGCGTCAGGTTGGTTTCGGTGCCGATGTTCTCGTAATGGCTAAAAAATCCGCCCCTCAAATTACGGATGTAGGCAAAGGGGCCAATCTCTGCATCGGGAAAGGCGATTGGAAAACGATAGTTGAGCAGCAAAGTGTTTTTGAGCTCGCTCTTAGCCCTGATCTGTCCATAGCCGTAAACCGTAGCAATTTCATTATTGCCCTTCAGTACGCCGCTGCTCTGCTGATAATTGAAGCTGGCCATGAAAGCATGGTTCCTCATCAGGCCCGGAAAGTAAAAGGCACTTTCAAAAGCGATCAGGTCGCCGTTAAGATGCCGGTCGAAAGGCTGGTTGTAGTAGGTGAACGTAACCGATTGCGCCCATTTAGGTGCTACATTGCGCTCGGCCATCCTTACGCTGTGACCCAGTCCCAAACGATAGCTCATCGGGAAATTGAGCGTTCTGTTAAAAATGGCGGCCTCCTGGGGCGCAAAATTCCTTTGCGTATAGCTCGTTCCCAGCTCTCCCAAAAAACTGTAATTGTGGTTGTAGGCGTTTACGCTGAGTGGCACGCTGGCTTTCAGTTCGAGCCTGTTTTCGCGCCAATTCGCCTCGTGTATTTGTCCACCAAGGCGATAATAGGCCAAACGTGGCCGGTTCCTGAAAGTGGCACTCAATATCGGGTAAAGGCTTTTATAGGTTAGGCCGGCATTGTATTCCAGTTTCCGTAAATCGCTGTGGTAGCTCAGGCCGCCAAAAAAATCAACGGTGTTGAGCAGGTCGTTCGATTTGAGGGCGATGCCCACCCTGTCGTCGTCGTCAACCGTGGGGCTGATGCTGTGGAAGGAAAAAGCATGTGCCAGCGGACTGTAAGGGGTAGCCCTGTAGGTGCTATCGGGGATTTGCCTAAAAACATCGCCCGTGCTTTCCTGTTTTTCGGTGGCCTCGCCAAAATAAACAAAGTGATCGGGCGGAACTTTTTTGGGTTCGATTGGGGCGGTTGCCACCTCGTAACCCATCAACTGGTAGTGGTTAAAAAATATCGATCGTCCATCATTGCTTGGGCTCGGGTTAAAGGCGCCGTATTTTGCTGACGTTAGCGCCACGATTTTTTTGTCGGCAGGCGTAACCTCATAAATATTGTCAAGTCCGCTTAAATGGGCGTTAAATGCGATTTTATCACCAATAAAAATCGGCCTGCTCAGCTGTTGATTTGTTTCTTCGATCAATTTCTGGGTTTCGCCACTTTCCTTGGCCAGCCATAGCGACTTTCCTTTTTCGCTTACGCCAACCCAGCTAACTTGCGAACCGTCGGCACTGAGCGCCGGAGTTTGCAAGATCAGGTTATCGGGATTGCTATAGGTTTTCGTAATGTTGCCGGTGCCCAGGTCGATGGCTACCAGGTTGAAGTTGTTGCTCAGGTCTGCCCGTACGGCGAGCAGTTTTTTTCCATCGCCCGAAAGCGTTGGCGAAAACAGTCTTGTTTTGAAAGTGAGCTGGCGCCTGGTCTTGGTCGAAAAATCGTAAAGGCAAATCACGCTGTAGTTGCGCTGCTTGTAGCGGGGATCGTACCTCACTTCGTCCCAA
>JBCNPG010000196.1:0-6043 GCA_039593445.1 Pedobacter sp. | reverse complement strand
TATTGGTCGTAATTTTAATCGTGTTATTGATTATTTTATTTAAAAAACCGAATACACAAGCCAATGAAACCCTAAATTTTTTCAAGACGGAAAACCAGCGCCTGCAAGATGAAAACACCGACATGCGCGAGCGCCTCAGCGAAGAAAAAGCCAATGTCATCAAAGCTGAAGCCTTCGCTCATTCCTGCCGCGACAAACTTGCCGAGCAAGGCAAAAACCTGCAAGAACTGCAACAGAAATTCAGCTTGGAATTTGCCAATCTAGCCAATAAAATACTCGACGAAAAAACAGCCAAGTTCACTGCGCAAAACCAAACCAATCTCGATACCATTCTCAATCCGCTCAAAGCCAATATCAAATCCTTCGAAGAAAAGGTTGATAAGGTTTATCAAGCCGAAGCAGCAGAACGAAATCATTTGAAAGGTGTCATTTTTCAGCTGATGGACCAAAGCAAACAGATCCAAAACGACGCTAACAACCTCACCAAAGCCCTCAAAGGCGACAATAAAAAACAAGGCAACTGGGGCGAAGTTATTCTCGAAAGGATTTTGGAACGTTCAGGTCTCATCAAGGATAGGGAATATCGCCTACAGGCAAGTCTAAATAGCGCCGAAGGCGCGCGTTTGCAACCCGATGTGGTCATTGACCTGCCCGACGAAAAACATTTGATTGTAGACGCTAAAATCTCGTTGGTTGCCTACGAACGTTTAATGAATGCCGAAAGCGAAGAAGAAAAACTGATCAGCCTTAAGCAACACTTGCTTTCCATCAAAAACCATATCGATGGATTGGCCGGCAAAAACTACCAAAATCTCTACCAGATCAACTCTCCAGATTTTGTATTGCTCTTTATGCCCATTGAATCTTCATTTAGTGTAACCATACAAGCCGATACGGAGTTGTTCAATTATGCCTGGGACAGGAAAGTGGTTATTGTAAGTCCGACTACGCTATTGGCAACTTTACGCACCATAGCCAGTATTTGGAAAGTAGACCGCCAGAACAAAAACGTATTTGAAATTGCCGAAGAAGCCGGTGCACTTTACGACAAATTTGTCGGTTTTCTGGCTGATATGGAAAGAATAGGCAAGCATTTGGACCTTACCCAAAAAGCCCACGAAGACGCCTTCAAAAAACTGCAATACGGCAGTGGTAATCTGATTGGAAAAGCCGAAAAAATCAAGAAATTGGGTGCCAAAACCAAATCGAGCAAGCAAATTGATTCTAAATTTTTAAACCCCGAAGCCGACGAAGAATTGTAGCTATTTGGTCTTTTTTGGAAATAGAACCTGTAATCCATTGTAAACTGCATGATGCAAAATGGTTAAATGGTCTTCTTGTTCAAGATATTCGAATTTTGATTGGATTACTTTTGATTCCTTAAGCAACTTTCCAAGTTTTTCAGCCTCGGCTACCATTTGTTTGTGTTCGTTGCCAACAGCCAAATAAACCTGTTTGCCATTAACCTGCTTAGCCAATAAACCAGGTGCCTGGTTTAGCAACGATTCTTTATCCCACCATAAACTCGGGCTTACAATCAGGTAATTATCGAATAGATCTGGTTTTTTCAAGAAAATTTCTGTCGACAGCAAACCGCCCAGCGATTGGCCAATGATGGTTTTATGACCTGTGCGATATCTTTTTTCGATAAAGGGTTGCAATTCATTAGCTAAAAAATCAATAAACCTGGCCGAACTTCCTGTGGTAGGAAAATCTTTTTTGTCTTCGCTTACCGTAGTAGGAAAAGTAAAATCCCTCTTTCTGTCTATGTTGGCTATGCCTACCACAATAGCTTTAGGCATAAATTCGATCATGCCCAAAAACTGGACTACACCCACTGTATGGATAAAATCTTCATTGGCAGAACCGTCTAAAGATAAATTACAGGATATTTTCCCTGCGATTTTGCATTGTAGCCTTCAGGTAAATAAATATTCAGGGTTCTTTCTTCTTTAAGCAAAGCAGACTTTAACTTTTCTACTTTTCCCAACACGAAGGGCGTTTGCGCGCATGATAAGCTTACGGTTAACAGTAAACAGCCGATAATAATTAACTTTTTCAATGACTTGATTATCTTTTTTTAAATTCTATTAATGCCTCCGCCAAAGTCTTGCCTACATTTTCTTTCATCCATGCTATAAAAGGCCGGTTAAATGAAAATCATCTCCAAAATGTAATTTGAAAAACCTACGTACATTTTAGACGTTTTGTAGTTGCTATCAATTTTGGTAGTGAGTTCTAGTCGAGTACTCTGCCAATCTAAAACCGGGTTATTTTTTTGCAATGCTTTTTCGCTCTTTTATGACTTCCTCAACTGCTAACTTAGCTTCAGTTGTAAATCTCTTGTCTTCATAAATTTCCTTCAATTCCTCATCGCTCATTTCAAGGTATTTAAGTTTCAATTTTTCAACTATATCAATATCAACTTGTTCAACCTTCAACGTTCCTTTTTTATATATAGAACCATAGTTTAAAAAAATATAAAGCAAGCCTATCAGAAAAGAAAGGGCCTGAAAGGATACAATAAAGCCAATATTAATGTTGATAGGCAAATAAACCAAACCATTGAACAAACCCAACACAATTGTAAGAATAACTACATATTTGAAAAAGCGTTTCCAAAGGAAATAAATCAGAAAATCAATAGCGACTACTGTTAAAGCCAAATAATGTTCCAGTTTTAGTGGATAAAAATAAAGCGAACCATCACTTGATTGGTACCTATTAAAGAAAGAATTCAAAAAAGTATAAATACAACAAACCCCTAAAATAATTAGGGGTATTAAGTTTTTATGTTTCTTTAAAAGCGCGTTCATTTACTTCTTAAAAGCATTCCAGCCCTGGGCTTTCAATTCGTGAACAACATCCGATTTTGAAATCATCCGACAACCCGAATTTTTATCGGTGATGTGTCCAATAATGCTGATATCTACATCGTTCTTAATTTTCTCGTAATCAGCTTGCTTAATGGTAAATAACAACTCATAATCTTCTCCACCATTTAATGCACAAACAGTTGGATCTAAGCCCAATTCGCGGGCCGTTTCGTAAGTTACCGGATCAATTGGCAGTTTATCTTCGTAAATCGTACAGCCTTTATCAGATTGGGTGCAGATATGGAGAATTTCTGAGGCCAGTCCATCAGAAACATCGATCATCGATGTAGGTTTTATTTTCAGCTGCGATAACAAATCAACCACATCCCTTCGGCCTTCTGGCTTCAATTGGCGTTCAATGATATAATCTTTCCCTTCCAAATCTGGCTGTATCTGCGGATTTTCCAAAAAGATAAGTTTTTCGCGCTCCAAAATCTGCAAACCGACATAGGCACCGCCCAAATCGCCCGATACACAAAGCAAATCGCCTTCCTGCGCACCATTTCTATAGCAGACATCTTCTTTTTTGGCATATCCTATACTGGTAATACTGATCACCAAGCCTTGCTTGCTCGAAGAAGTATCGCCACCAATCAAATCGATGTTGAATTTATTGCAGGCCAGTTCAATGCCTTTGTAAATATCCTCCACTGCTTCTAGCGGGAATTTGCTCGAAACCCCAATAGATACCGTAATCTGGGTAGCTATGCCATTCATGGCATAAATGTCGCTTAAATTTACCTGTACCGCCTTGTAACCCAAGTGGATAAGTGGCACATAGGCCAGGTCAAAATGGATTCCCTCCAACAGCAAATCGGTAGAAACCAATACCTGCTGTCCGCTAAAATCGAGTACGGCGGCATCGTCGCCTACCCCTTTAATGCTGCTTTCGTGCTGTATTTTAAAGTTTTGGGTCAGGTGTTTAATCAGGCCAAATTCACCCAGCTCAGCAATATCGGTACGTTCCTTATTTTCAAACATAATTTTCTTTCTTAACAGTTCAATACCTTACAATCCCAGCTTAGCCGAAATTTCCAGCATCCTTTCAATCGGTTTACGAGCTTCTACAATGATATCGGCTGGAACATTTACTTCTGGCAAGCCGTTTTTAATGCACAAATAAAGTTTTTCGAGCGTATTTCTTTTCATGTATGCACAATCGTTGCAGGCACAGGTATTGTTAGGCGGTGCCGGAATAAAGGTTTTATCTGGGCAGGCCTTTTCCATTTGGTGGATAATGCCGCTTTCTGTAGCTACAATAAACTCCTTGGCATCGCTTTTAATGGCATATTTAAGCAATCCCGTAGTCGATCCGATATAATCGGCCATGGCCAATACGGCTTCCTCACACTCTGGATGGGCAATAAACTGTGCGTTGGGGTGACGCTCTTTCAGTTTGGTAATCTTTTCCCTCGAGAAAATTTCGTGCACCATGCAGGCTCCGTTCCACAAAACCAGGTCGCGACCCGTCTTTTTGGCTACCCAGGCACCCAGGTTTTTATCCGGACCAAAAATAATTTTCTGGTCTTTAGGCAAACTTTCTACAATCTGTACTGCGTTGGTCGACGTACATACGATATCGCTCAGCGCCTTCAGTTCGGCCGTACAGTTGACATAGGTAATGACGATATGATCAGGATATTTCTCCTTGAATTTTTTAAACAGGTGTGGCGGACAGCTGTCGGCCAAAGAACAACCTGCCTTTAAATCGGGCAACAACACCTTTTTATTGGGCGATAGGATCTTGGCAGTTTCGGCCATGAAATGAACCCCTGCAAATACAATTACATCGGCTTCCGTTTTGGCGGCTTCCTGCGACAAGCCCAAGCTGTCGCCAATGTAATCGGCAATATCCTGTATATCTGGCTCTTGGTAATAGTGGGCCAATATAATGGCATTCTTTTCCTTCTTCAGTTTCTCGATCTCTTCAAAAAGATCAAGCGTTGGATCTATTTCTTCCTCTACAAAGCCCTTAATGCTCAGTTCTGCTGTAATATCCATCATCGTGTTTTTTAATTTTGAATGATCGAATGGTTTTGTCAATACAAGCCATCCATTAGAATTTATAATTCCATCTTTTAATCATTCCGTCCTTCTCTCATTTCAAGTCAAAGATACGCAGCTTTCAACGCATCAATAAATCATAATTACTTTTTATAAAAAGATTCTTGTTGTTTATTAGCATGTTGGTATTGTGAAAAAAATCTTCGAGAATTTTATCGAAAATAACTTATCACATACTTACCAACATTTATCCTGCATTTTTATTTCAATTAGCGCTTGATTTTCAGTGCTGTATTTTTGAGCCTATAAATTTATCAATATTAAAATGTGTATTCTTAACAGGTGTGTAAAAAGTTAATAAACTGTATAAAGTTGCTCAAAAATTATGCAAAAGATTGTGTCAAATTGCGATTTTGGCTTAGCTTTAAACATTCAAATAATTTTGTTGGTTTTATTTAGACAGGCTACCAACACTAATGTTGAAATTGTTAACAATTGCTTGAATAACGTTAATTTAATGAAGAAAGTAGATTTTTTGGTCATAGGATCGGGTATAGCCGGATTGAGTTTTGCACTAAAGGCAGCACAGTATGGCAAGGTACTGATCGTAACCAAATCAAACGAGGACGAATCCAATACTAAATATGCGCAAGGTGGTGTAGCCGTGGTTGTTGACGAGTCTGATTCGTTCGAAAAACATATCGAAGATACCCTGATTGCGGGCGACGGATTATGTGATGAAAAGATTGTAGAAATTGTAGTAAAAGAAGGTCCGCAACGCATCCAAGAGATTATAGATTACGGAATTAACTTTGATAAGAATACTTCTGGCTTCTTCGATTTGGCCAAGGAAGGCGGACATTCTGAACATCGCGTTTTGCACTATAAAGACATAACCGGATATGAAATAGAGAGCGTTTTATTGAAGCAGATACATGAGAATAAGAACATCGAGATATTAACACATTACTTCTGTTTGGAGCTGATTACCCAACATCACTTGGGTATACATGTGGATAAGAGCAGCGAAGATATCAACTGTTATGGCATATATGCCTTTAATACAGAGCTTAACGATGTGGAAAAGATATTGGCAAGTGTGACTGTAATGGCATCTGGAGGCGCGGGAGACGGCTGTTCGACCACCACCAAACCGGTTAGTG
>JBCNPG010000195.1:0-6050 GCA_039593445.1 Pedobacter sp. | reverse complement strand
TCAGCTTATTAAACGCATACAGGCAGAAGAGCTATTTTTTAGTCGCAAAAATGATAGCTTAGACGACGATATCATCAGCAGAAATGCTGTTGAATATGACGAGAATTTCGATCGCCTGAGCGACAAATAGTCTTAAAGCTCCTATCCAACTCTATCTTGAATTAGAAACTTCAAGACTATCGGACTAACGGCTATACCTGATTTGTTGTTTGTCCATCAATACCATTTGGTCTTTCATCTGTTTGATCTGATCGGCCAATAGTTTGTTTTTATCCGCTTTTTTGGCATCTGCCAAATACATCTGGGCTTCTCTCTTGTTTCTTTTAGCCATGGCAATTCCTGCCAAACTTAACTTGGCCAAAGCCACATTATGATCCATGTGCAACCCCAGGCTTAAGGCGGTTTTGAAATATTTCTCCGATTTCATTGGCGCCTTTCTCGATTCGATCAGGCCAATCAACAAATTATAGTAACCGTGCTGTACGCGGTTCAGTTGTTTTTCGTAATTGGTGATGCGTCCCAGGAACTGCTCTGCCTTTGGCATATTGTCTTTGCGCAGGTACCATTGGGCGATCAGCATGTTTTCGTTGTAGAAATAGGTGATGAACAGAAAGATACTCAAAATGACCAAGAGTATGCCCCAGCCCCAATAGCCAAAAACCATCAGCGTAACCGCAGCACCCACAAAAGCAAAACCTATAATGAGACGTATTAAATTCGACATAGTTTTATAATATTTTCGCAAATATCGTGTTTAAATACCAAAATTTAGATTTTAAATTCATAATTTCATCAAATAAAATCCGATACAAAATCGTCGTTACCGACCATTACTTAAAAATTAAACAGATGAAAAATATATTAGCTGCCTTGATGCTTTTATTTGCGATTAACGCAAGTGCCCAGGAATTGAACAAAAAAATGGAAGACCCCAACAGACATAAACAAGTTATGATTAACCAATGTACAAGGGAGGGCATTACCAGCTTTCCGGAGTTTAAGGAAAGTTACGATGCCAACTATAAAGCATACGTAGCCGATTCGACCCAATTTGAACAGCTAACCAAGCTTTTGAAGAACAAAAAAGTAACCATTGTATTGGGTACTTGGTGCGGCGACAGCAAATATCAGGTGCCTAACTTCCTCAAAATTATGGACAAGCTTAAAATCGACGAGGATAAGCTCAGCTTCATTGCGGTTGATGGCAACAAACACGCCGAAAACGGATTGATAGACAACCTGAAGATCGAACGCGTGCCTACATTCATTTTCACCGACAAAAAAGGAAAAGAAATTGGCCGCATTACCGAGCATCCAAAAGAATCACTGGAAAAAGATATGGTAAGCATCCTATCAGCTCCGGCTCCTACCAAAGCCAAAACCAAATAATTGATGGGCGCTGCGCTAGAGCCAAGCTGGCTAAAGGTATTGGAAGGCGAATTTGAGAAGCCTTATATGAAAAGCCTCAAATCTTTTTTGCTGGAAGAAAAGCAACAGGGATTTACTGTTTATCCCAAAAATGCAGATATTTTTAATGCCTTTAACCACACGCCTTTTGACAAGGTAAAGGTGGTGATTTTGGGGCAGGATCCTTACCACGGACAAGGCCAGGCGCACGGATTATCTTTTTCTGTACAAAAGGGAATTGCCATACCGCCTTCGCTTAAAAACATGTACAAAGAACTTGCCGAAGAGTTTCCTGGCTATAAGATACCCAATCATGGCAATTTAACGGCCTGGGCCGACCAAGGTGTACTTTTGCTCAACGCTACCCTTACGGTACGTGCACATGAGGCCGGTTCGCACCAAAATAAGGGCTGGGAAACATTTACAGATCACGTGATTTCCGTACTCTCGGCAAAAAGAAGCGGTTTGGTATTCTTGCTTTGGGGCCGATATGCGCAACAAAAAGAAAGCCTGATCGATACTCAAAAACATTTTGTACTCAAAGCTGCGCATCCTTCTCCATTTTCTGCCTACAATGGCTTTTTTGGTTCTAACCACTTTGCCAAAGCCAATGAAATATTGGAAAAAGAAGGGT
This sequence comes from Pedobacter sp., assembly GCA_039593445.1. Classification (GTDB taxonomy): domain Bacteria; phylum Bacteroidota; class Bacteroidia; order Sphingobacteriales; family Sphingobacteriaceae; genus Pedobacter. The sequence goes on along the minus strand of JBCNPG010000195.1, from coordinate 4,009 downwards.
TAACGCCTATTGATTGGCAGCTTACTTAGATTTACCGCCTGAGAAAACATAACCTAGCTTCGTTTATTTCAACTGAGCGAGGTGGTAAAAAAATAACCGTGTACTGCAAACCAAGTGAAAATCCTAATTAATTCTTATATTAGGATATCTCTCTATTGATCATTTTAAAATCCATTTAATATGATTGATAAAAATTTCATTGACGATCTGGAATATCAGGTAACCGGCGCCTGCATTGAAGTTCACCGAGCTCTGGGTCCTGGTTTACTAGAAAAGGTATACCACAAATGCCTGATTAGGGAATTGCAGTTAAGGAACATTTCCTTTGTTTCCGACAAGGTTGTTACCGTATCCTACAAAGGCATGTTACTCGACACAGAACTGAGGATAGATTTACTTGTGGAGAATTTCCTCGTTTTAGAACTCAAATCAGTGGAAAAGATATTACCTATCCATGAGGCTCAAATCCTAACTTATATGAAGATACTTCGTGCGCCAAAAGGAATGATTATCAATTTTAATTGTACCAATATTGTGCAAAATGGTAAAAGACCCTTTATCAATGAATATTATCCGCCGTTTTAATAAGCTTCTGAAGCTTTTGGAGTCTTGGTCGCATTAAATAGGCGATAAGATTAAAGCCTAGCCCTATGTAAACCGCCTATGTTGGCAAACAGAATTACATGTGTCGTATAAAACCACCTAAGACACCTTAGATTTGTCTGAGAAAAACACCATCAGCTTAAGCTTAGCCCATCTTAGCAGTCTTAGGTGGTAAATAAATAAGCCTGATCGTATCAGAACCAGCTAAGACACCTTAGGCGCACGAGAAAAACGTCGTGCGCCTAAGCCTAGCTTTTTCAAACAAAAAAATTAGTATTCTAAAGGCACGATTGGCTCTTTTTTGGTGGTCGACATGATCATCATGGTTTGGAAAGTTTTCACTACGGAAATCTTACTGATTTTATCCATGATCAGCCTTTCGTATGCTTTGATATCATTCACATATACCTTCAGCAGAAAGTCTGCCTGACCGGTAACGTGATGGCATTCGGTAATTTCGTTGATTTGGTTTACCTCATCCAAAAAAATCTGGATGGTATTGTTTTTATGGAAATCCAACTGTACCTGAATAAAAGTTTTGATGCCTAGGCCTAGTTTTTCTTCGTCGACCAAAGCATGATAGCTTTTAATGTAGCCCGACATTTCCAGCTTACGTACACGCTCCAAAGTTGGTGCCGGCGACAGACCGATTTCTTGCGATAATAACAAATTGGTCATCCTGCCATTCTCTTGAAGCAGCTTAAGTATTTTAAAATCGGTTTTATCTAGTTCTGTTGCCATAAATGTTTCATTTGTTAACCAAAGGTAGCATACTAACGCCGATTAGCCAAATTTTATTCTATAAAGCCTCAAAAAAATTACTTTTAATTTTATCGTTTATTTTTTTAGATTTGTCTAAAATAATCATTAGGCCACCAAAAATGCAATCCTATACCGAAGAGAACTACCTGAAAATCATCTATCACCTTTCCGAAATCAGCAATCCGGTACAAACCAATGCCATTGCCGAACGCATCCAAACCAAAGCCGCTTCGGTTACCGACATGCTCAAAAAACTATCGGAAAAAGAATTGGTAGATTATGTCAAATACCAAGGCGTTACCCTAACCGAAAAAGGAAAGCTAACCGCTATCAACATAGTAAGAAAACACAGGTTATGGGAAGTCTTTCTGGTTGAGAAACTTTCCTTTAAGTGGGACCAGGTGCATGAAGTTGCCGAAGAACTCGAGCACATCAACTCTGCTTTGCTGATCGAGCGATTAGATGCCTTTTTAGATTTCCCCAAGGTAGACCCACATGGCGACCCTATTCCCGACAAAAACGGAAACTTCGCCGATATGGCCTTCATCAAGCTCAACAAACTGAAAATCGGCGATAGGGGGACGATTACTGGCGTAAGCGAGCACTCTTCTCCATTTTTAAAACACTTGGAAAAGCTGGGACTTACCTTGGGCAAAAAAATAGAAATTATGGCCATTACAGATTTCGATGGATCAGTTGAGCTTTTGGTCGACAACACCAAACAAAGCATTAGCAGAGAAGTAGCCAAACACGTCTTAATCAGCAAATAGCATGGATCAGAAGCAATCGTTAAGCGAAGTACATCAAAGCGTAGCTACTAATAAGCGTACTGGTTGGAGAAGAATTCTCGCCTTCATAGGGCCGGCCTACCTGGTTAGCGTGGGCTACATGGATCCTGGCAATTGGGCCACCGATATTGCCGGAGGCAGCAAATTCGGCTATCAACTCATCTGGGTGTTGCTCATGTCTAACCTTATTGCCTTGCTCCTGCAGTCGCTCAGTGCGCGTTTAGGCATTGTAAGAGGGCTCGATTTGGCTCAAGCTTCGCGAAATGCCTATCCAAAATGGGTTAACTTTCCGCTGTTTATCTTGGCCCAGACTGCCATTATCGCCTGCGATTTGGCCGAAATCATCGGAATGGCCATTGGCTTGAACCTATTATTCCAACTGCCGTTGATTTGGGGCATTTCCATCACCATATTCGACACCGTGCTGCTGCTTTTCCTCCTGAACAAAGGCATGCGCAAAATGGAGGCATTCATTGTATCGATGGTATTTATTGTAGGCATTTCCTTTTTGGTAGAAATGTTTATCGTAGAACCCTCCATCAAAGAAATTGCCAAGGGTTTTGAACCTTCGCTGCTTTCGGGCGAAGCACTTTACATTGCTATCGGCATTATTGGTGCTACCGTGATGCCTCACAACCTCTACCTGCACTCATCCCTGGTACAGACCCGAAAATTCGAAAGAGATAGCAAAGGCATCAAGGAAGCCATCAAATTCAATTTTATCGACACGGCTGTAGCGCTAAACCTCGCATTCTTTGTCAATGCTGCCATTTTGATCTTAGCGGCCGCTGCTTTCTTTAAGAACGGCTTTCATCATGTGGCCGAGATCAAGGATGCCCACCGACTGCTCAACAATATCTTTGGTTCGGTCGCGCCCGCCCTTTTCGCCATCGCCTTGATCGCTGCCGGACAAAGCTCAACCGTAACTGGAACCTTGGCTGGACAGATTATCATGGAGGGCCACCTGAATTTAAGGATACAGCCTTGGCTGCGCCGATTGATTACCCGTTTATTGGCCATCATACCCGCATTTTGTACCATCTTATTTTTTGGCGACGATGCCTTGGGAGGCCTGTTGATTTTAAGCCAAGTGGTATTGAGCCTACAGTTGGGTTTTGCCATTATTCCGCTCATCCACCTCACGTCCGACAAAAATGAAATGAAAGGCTTTGCCATTAAACCTTGGGTAAAGGTACTGGCTTGGGCAAGCGCCATTGTTATCGTGAGCCTTAACATCAAACTGGTAATTGAAGAAATCAGCAGTTGGCGAAGCGCTGCCGGTGGCTGGTATATTGATGGGATTGTAATTCCTATCGCCATTCTAACTGCACTATTGTTGGTTTACATTTTTATCTATCCGCTCATCAACAAAAGGCAGCGCGTTGGCAATGTACCCCATGGCGATGCCTTGGCCATTGGCAACATTGAAAAAATCAGCTATCATAAAATTGGGATTACGGTTGATTTTTCGGCAAACGATCGCAATACCATCAGACATGCGCTGATCCAGGGGGGCAAAAATGCGCATTACTACCTTATCCATGTGGTAGAAACGGCAGCAGCACGCTACCATGGGCAAAAGGCCATGGACCACGAAACACAAACCGACACCGAAAATCTCGAAAAATACAGGTTAAACCTCATGGATCTAGGTTATGAATCAAGTACGCATATCGGTTTTGGTGGAACCGCTAAAGCCATTGCCAACATTAGCAAGCAAAACAACATCGAGCTATTGGTGATGGGCGCACATGGACACAAAGGCCTCAAAGACCTTATTTTCGGCACAACGGTCGATTCGGTAAGGCACAAAGTGAATATCCCTGTGCTTATTGTACGTTAACGGCTAAAATAGG
>JBCNPG010000194.1:0-6088 GCA_039593445.1 Pedobacter sp. | reverse complement strand
GTTTCGGTTTTATTGCCTGAGCCGACCAAAATGGCAATCAATTCGCCATCGGTTAATTGTTTGCGGCCTTTAGCTACGAGCTTTTCCCTGGGCCGGTCGGCTTCCGCCCAAGCTTTAATGCCTAGTTTTTGATCGTCTTTTTTCATGTTTCATCCCCCCTATTTCGCCTCTCCAAAAATCTCCGACAACTTTTTCTCCAGGTCTTCTCCGCGCAAGTTTTTGGCCAAAACTACCCCATTCCGATCAATCAAAATATTGGTTGGGATGCTTTTGATATTAAACATCCTAGAAACCACATTCTCCCAACCACCAAGATCCGAAACATGTACCCAATTTAAGCCATTGACCTTGATAGCCTTATGCCAGGCCTTTTGATCATTATCTAAAGAAACACTTAATACCTCAAACCCACGACTTTTATATTGCCGGTACGCCTTAACTACCGTGGGGTTTTCTTGTCGGCAAGGCACGCACCAGGATGCCCAAAAATCGACAAGCAGGAACTTGCCTTTGAAATCGTTAACCGAAACGGCCTTCCCAAATTGATCGTTTTGTTCAAAATCGGCTATTTTCTGGCATACCACAATATCTACCGGCTTGATGTTATTATTCCTGATGGCCAAGGCATAACTGGTGGCTTTTAACGCTGCACTAAGCGAAGCATAGATTTTTTGCAACTCGCTGTCGTCAAAGTATTGCTTATGGCCACTTAAAACAACGAGCGAAACCATCGTGTTGGGATATTGATGCAACAGTTCGGAAACGCGCTGCCTAATATTTTGCTTCTTTTCCTTGTCGGTTACCGACGACCGCATGATTTTGGAAAGCTCTTTCGTTGCAGAATCTATCAAGTGGTGGGTTCGACCAGCTTGCACAATCTTTCCTTTTACATCCAGTCCGCTAAACCGATTGTTTTTAAAGGAGGCGGTATCTAACTGGAGAACGGTTTGGCCAGCATCAATCCAAAAGGGCATAAGGCCTACCGGCTGCTGAAAAGGAACAGAAATATAAGATAGTGCAGGGATAGCTATCCTGCCCTTGAACATGAAGCTCCCGTCTTTGGTATAGACCGAATCTTTCTTGCCATAATAAAGGTATACCTTTCCGGCGTAGTTGTTGATTTTGCCCTGAACAGTAAAGCGCTGCTGGGCATTCAGTTGAATGGATAGGGATAATGAAAAAAAGAAAGCGAAAATTTTTTTCATAAAAAAGCGGTATAGCATAGGCTACACCGCTCTAATATCGTTAAAAAAAGCGACTATTTTAAACCGTTAACGAATTTCGTTAATTTGGCTTTGTTGTTAGAAGCTTTGTTTTTGTGGATTACATTTTTCTTGGCCAAACGATCTAGCATAGATACTACCTTAGGTAATAATTCCAAACCTGTTTTTTTATCTTCAGCAGCACGCAATCTTTTGATGAAGGTACGTGTAGTTTTTGCTTGATATCTGTTACGTAGACGTTTCGCTGCGTTTGCTCTAATTCTTTTTAAAGACGATTTATGATTTGCCATTCTTTTTCAGCCTTTTTGCTATTTTTATTATTTCGGACTGCAAATATAGAGTTATTGTTTTAAAATTCCAAAATGGTTTTGAAAATATTTTTTAATTAAATCCCTACTTTTTAATCACTTGCCAAAAACCCGCCTCAGAACGCAGCTATATTATCCTAGAGTTAAGTCCTTTAAAAAAAACGACAAAACTATTTCTTTACAGGGGTAAAATGCTATTTTTGGAAAAACATCAGGGTTTTGGCGCAAAATGGGCCAATCGAATCGGATTTGGTTTGGTTTTTGTTCGGTGGGTGTTAAAAATTAAGGAACAGGCCAGGTTATACCTATAATAAAACCCGGCTGCTTATTATAAAGACTCAAACAATTAAATGAAAAAAAGGATCGCAATTTTTGCTTCGGGTTCAGGATCGAATGCGCAAAAGATCATGGAGCATTTTAAGCGCAATACGGAAGTAGAAGTTGCCTTGGTACTGACCAACAACCCGGATGCGTATGTATTGCAGCGCGCCGACAGCTTTGAAATCCCTTCTCATATTTTCGACAAACAAGAATTTTATAAAACCGATAATATCCTCGACCTGCTCAAAAACCTAGATATCGACCTCATTGTGCTGGCCGGCTTCTTATGGCTTATCCCCAAAAACCTTTTACAGGAATATCCGGGCAGGATCATCAACATCCACCCTGCCATTTTGCCAAAATTTGGTGGCAAAGGCATGTATGGCGACCATGTGCACCAGGCTGTAATGGAGGCCAAGGAAACCGAAGGCGGTATTACGATCCACTATGTGAACGAGAACTACGATGAAGGCGAATATATTTACCAGGCCAAATATCGCATCGACAAAGACGACAACCTCGAAATGATCAAGTTCAAAGGCCAGCAGCTGGAGCACCTGCATTATCCGCGCATCGTAGAAAGCATCATCAAAAAGATCAAAAAATGATTTGCGCCAAAAGCAAATCATGGCTATCTTGATCTATGCTTAAAACCATCAGGTCGCTTTACACCTTCTACCTCAATCATTTTTTCGTTGGTCTGCTCATCAGCCTCAGCTGCATGTACCTTTACCATTTATTTGGCAATCGCGCCATTCCGGCCATCTGCTGGTACAAGGCCTTTACCATAGGCATTTTCTTTTATGCCGTTAATACCCGCAAAAGAAGGGAATTTGTTTATTACCAGAACTTAGGCATTTCGAAAAAACTGCTGTGGGGCGTTACCCTCGGCATCGACTTCTTGATATTCATGGTATTAATGCTCATCACTGGCTTATGCATACACTAGAAGCCGATGGCATTGAGCTCAGCTTTGGGCCACGAAAAATACTGACAGGCGTTTACATCAAATGCGGGACCAATGCCATTACTGGCCTGCTGGGCCGCAACGGCCAGGGCAAATCGTGCCTGATGAACATTATATATGGCACGCTGAAGGCAAGCACCCGCTCGGTAAGGTTTGATGGCCATCCGGTTTTCGAGGCATTTAAGCGGCCCGATCTCCTCACCTACCTGCCCCAGCTCAACTTCATTCCCTCTTCGCTCAGCCTCAAAAGGGTATTCCAGGATTTTGAATTGGCATTTGCCGATTTCGAGGCCACCTTTCCAGAGTTTGCCAGTCGCGAAGCAAGTAAGGTAGGCCGTCTTTCGGGGGGCGAACGCCGATTGCTGGAAGTATACCTGATCATCCAGTCGAAATCGCAATTCTCCATGCTCGACGAGCCTTTTTCGCACATCATGCCCCTGCATATCGAAAAAATAAAGCTGCTGATGAAAGCAGCCAGGCACCGCAAAGGCTTCTTGATAACCGACCATTATTACCAGCATATTACCGACATGAGCGACACGCTGTACATCCTGAAGGAAGGCCAAACGCATTTGAGCAAAGCCGAAGCCGACATCGCGTGGTTCGGCTATGTAAGCCAACTGGTTTGAGGACGTAAAAAGCGTCTTTTTTGAAACCCTGAATTTTATTGAAAAACACCTGCAAAAAACACCTAAGTTTTCTTAACTTTGCGGCTTAAAACAATACCCTTCCATGAGCCAGCCAGTAAAGATCAAAAACGCTTTAATTTCAGTCTATTATAAAGATGGTTTAGCACCATTAGTCCAACATTTAGCCCAGCAAGGCGTTACCCTATTTTCTACGGGTGGCACCGAGCAATTCATCAGGGATTTGGGGCTGCCGGTAACCGCGGTAGAAGACCTGACCAGCTATCCATCTATTTTGGGTGGCCGTGTAAAAACCCTGCATCCGAAAGTATTTGGCGGCATCTTGAACCGCAGGGGATTAGCTGGCGACCAGGAGCAAATTGCACAATACGAAATTCCGGAAATAGACCTGGTTATTGTTGACCTTTATCCTTTTGAAGAAACCGTTAAAGCTGGCGGAACCGACGAAGAAATTATCGAAAAAATCGATATCGGTGGCATTTCGCTAATCCGTGCGGCAGCCAAAAACTTCAACCACGTGGTAATCATTGCCTCAAAGGCAGATTATGGCACCCTGTTGCAGCAACTACAGGAACAAGACAACAGCACCACCTTGGCACAGCGTAAAGCTTATGCCAAAAAGGCTTTCCATACTTCTTCGCATTACGATACGGCCATCTTCAACTATTTCAACAACGAAGAGCCTTTAAACGTTTTTAAACAAAGCATTGCACAGGCCCAAACCTTACGTTATGGCGAAAACCCGCATCAGCAGGGTACTTTTTATGGCAATTTGGAAGAAATGTTCACCAAGCTGAACGGCAAGGAGCTGAGCTATAACAATTTGGTAGACGTGGATGCGGCCGTAAGCCTGATCGACGAGTTTACCGAACCAACTTTCGCCATCCTTAAACATACCAATGCTTGCGGCGTGGCTTCAAGACCTACTATTTTACAGGCTTGGATCGATGCTTTGGCCTGCGATCCGGTTTCGGCTTTTGGTGGCGTGCTGATTGCCAACCGCGAAATCGATTTGGCTACGGCCACTGCCATCAACAACCTTTTCTTTGAGGTACTGATCGCGCCTTCTTACCAGCCTGAAGCTGTAGAATTATTCAGGGAAAAGAAAAACAGGGTGATCTTGCAAAGAAACGAAGTTGAATTGAGCCAGAAACAATTCAAAACCTTATTGAACGGCGTAATTGAACAGGACAAAGACCTGAGTTTGGAGGGAGCCGACCAAATGACCACCGTGACCGAAAAAGCGCCTAGCGCCGAATCGATCCAGGATTTGATCTTTGCCAACAAAATCGTAAAACATACCAAATCGAATACGATCGTATTTGTGAAAAACAATGTGCTTTTGGCCAGTGGCGTTGGACAGACTTCGAGGGTAGATGCCTTGAAACAAGCCGTAATCAAAGCCAATTCATTTGGGTTCGACCTGAACGGCGCCGTAATGGCTTCGGATGCCTTCTTCCCTTTCCCAGACTGTGTGGAGTTGGCGGCAGCAGCGGGCATTGTTGCCGTATTGCAACCTGGCGGTTCGATCAAAGACAAAGATTCGATAGATATGGCCAACCAAAAAGGGATTGCCATGGTAACCACGGGCGTAAGGCATTTCAAGCATTAACAAACATAACGCTTGCGAAGTATTCGAGGCTTCGCAAGCGCCTTTTTAATCCCTGAACACAGGATATTGATTTTCAAACGATTTTGAACAAAATAAATACCTAGCGTCACGGATTTTTTAGATTAAAATATAATAAAAAGACTATTTTTACATTTGAAATAGTATACATTAACAAGAATAAGATAACATACGACATAAATGGGTTTATTTAATTGGTTTACACAAGAGGTAGCTATAGATTTAGGTACCGCAAACACCCTTATCATACATAACGACAAAGTAGTAGTTGACGAACCTTCTATCGTTGCCTTCGACAGGCAGACCAACAAGATCATTGCCATTGGCAGACAGGCCATGCAGATGGAAGGCAAAACCCACGACAACATCAGAACCGTAAGGCCTTTAAAAGACGGCGTAATTGCCGACTTTAACGCAGCTGAAGCCATGATCAAAGGAATGATCCGCATGCTAAATGGTGGCAAAGGCTGGATGTTCCCATCGCTCAGAATGGTAATCTGTATTCCATCGGGTATCACCGAAGTTGAAAAACGTGCAGTTAGAGACAGTGCCGAAATTGCAGGCGCCAAGGAAGTGTACCTGATCCACGAGCCAATGGCGGCTGCAGTGGGTATCGGAATCGACGTGGAAGAACCAATGGGCAACATGATCATCGATATTGGTGGCGGAACAACCGAAATTGCGGTTATTGCGCTTTCGGGAATTGTTTGCGACCAGTCTATCCGCGTTGCCGGAGACAATTTTGACTCCGACATCGTGAATTACATCCGTCGCCAGCACAACATCATGATCGGTGATCGTACAGCCGAAAAAATCAAGATCGAAGTGGGCGCAGCTTTGCCAGAGCTTTCAGATCCGCCAGCGGATTTTGCTGTACAAGGCAGAGACTTGATGACCGGCGTGCCTAAACAGATTACGGTTTCGTACACTGAAATTGCACACTGCCTCGACAAATCGATCTCAAAGATCGAAGAAGCGATTTTGAAGGCCCT
>JBCNPG010000193.1:0-6094 GCA_039593445.1 Pedobacter sp. | reverse complement strand
CGTACCTTTCGATGAACACAGATCCATCCCCAAAAGCCGAAGTGGCTTCGCTTACCGCCAAATGCATTTGTTCATCAAAATCGGCCACTTTTTCTACAATACGCATGCCTTTGCCACCGCCACCCGCAGCGGCTTTGATCAAAATCGGGAAGCCTACCTCAATAGCACGTTGTTTGGCTTCTTCGATATCGGTTATGGCTTCTTCGGTTCCGGGCACCATCGGAATATGATATTGAAGCGCAGCCGCCTTGGCCGAAAGTTTATTGCCCATCACTTCCATGGCTTCGGGCGTAGGGCCAATCAAAATCAGCCCGGCTTCTTTTACCGCTCTGGCAAAAGCCGCATTTTCCGATAAAAAGCCATAGCCCGGATGGATGGCTTGTGCACCGGTAGCTTTACAGGCTTCGATGATCTTTTCGCCAACCAGGTACGATTGGTTTGAAGGCGCAGGTCCAATACAGATTGCCTCGTCGGCATAACGCACATGCAGGGCCGAACGGTCGGCCTCTGAAAAAACAGCCACTGTTTTAATGCCCATTTCTCTGGCCGAACGCATTACGCGCAGGGCAATTTCGCCACGATTAGCTACTAATATTTTGTTCATACGGTATTTCGGTGCCGGTTTGACGGCAGTTTTCAATTCACAATTTTACGTTTAACCGCAAAGCAAGGAAGTTTATCCTTATACATGCAAACCCTTGATGCTGCCTATTGCCTGATCAATCATAGCCGGAGAAACATCTAAATGGGTCACAAATCTAATGGTTTTATCGGAAGTGCTGTTACATAAAATGCCCTTGCCCTCCAAAGCCTTGACCACATGGTCGGCTTTGAGGCCTTTGGCCACATCAAAAAGTACAATATTGGTTTCAACCGGCAGCACCGATTCTACATAGCCAGCTTGTTGCAGCGCTTCGGCCAGTGCTTTGGCGTGTTGATGGTCTTCGGCCAGGCGGTTGATGTGGTGGTCAAGCGCATAAATACCGGCGGCTGCCAAAAATCCAGCTTGGCGCATGCCTCCGCCCAGCACTTTTCTAATTTTCAAGGCTTGTTTAATGGTAGCTTTCGAGCTGAGCAGTACTGAACCAACCGGAGCGCCCAGGCCTTTAGACAAACACACCGAGATACCATCGAAATAATGGCCATAATCTTTTGCCTTATCGCCGGTTGCCACCAAAGCATTGAAAATCCGGGCGCCGTCCAAATGGAGCTTGAGGCCTTTGATGGCGCAGAGGTTGTGGATAGGCTCGATCTGGTTCAAGGCATAGCATTTGCCACCGCCTTTATTTACTGTATTTTCGAGCACTACCAAACTTGAATTGGGATAGTGGATATTATCTGCATTGATTTCTGGCTCGATCATCTCTGGAGTTAAAATACCCCTCTCGCCATGGAGCAAGCGCACCGAAGCCAACGCGTTAAAGGCAATGCCCCCACCTTCGTAGCGATATACATGTGCCGTTTGGTCGCAAATCACCTCATCCATGGGTTGGGTAAAGCACTTGATGGCAATCTGATTGCTCATGGTACCCGACGGACAAAACAATGCAGCTTCCATGTTGAACATGGCGGCTAGCTTTTCTTCCAAGGCGTTAACGGTTTCGTCTTCGCCAAAAACATCATCGCCAACCTTGGCCGTCATCATCGCGTCGAGCATACCTGGCGTTGGCTTGGTTACAGTATCGCTTCTAAAGTCTATTTTGTCCATCTATTTGCATTAAAGGAATTAAGATAAAAAGGAAATGGTTAATCTGCCAGCAAATTAAAAAACTCCTTTACAAAAAGCGCTATTGATTCTGTAATATTATCGGTAAAACCATAAAACAGCATAAAAACAGATAGCATTTGGCGCGTTTTTTTTACCATTCAGGAATTAAGATCAGGTTCATAAGCTCCAATCAGCAGACATATAACTTCATGGCTCTCAATGCCTTAATGTTTGAACCTTCACGCTACCAAATACTTAATGTTTAAACCCTAATTTGCAATAAACTCATAAAAGGCCGGAAACTCACGTCGCCAAAACCACTCGCTGTGTTTGCCATCGGCTTTTTCTACCACTTTGATATGCTTTGTATCCTTGCTTCCGGCAAGCAATAATTGATAAACGCTTTCCATATCTCTGGTCATCATTTTGCCCTCCAAACCGCCAGCCACCAAGTAAACCTGATGACCGCTAAGCGAAGATCCGGCATTTTTAATATCGGCTTCAATCGCCTTGCCTAGCCAAAATGCCGGCGAAAAGACACCAGCTTTCCCAAAAACATGGGGATAGGCCACCATGGCATACATCGAAATCAGTCCACCCATGGAACTACCCGCGATTGCCGTGTGCCTGCTGTCTTTCAAAGTCCGATAATGCTGATCTACATAAGGCTTTAGGGTTTGGGCCAAAAAAGCCACATAAGCTTTGCCCTTGCCTTTCCCGTACTGGCTATCGTAAGGACTGTATTCTTTCAGCCTTTCTGAACCTCCATTGGCGATCGCAACCACAATGTATTCTTTAGCGCCTTTGGCAATCAGGCTGTCCAATATTTCATCAACGCCCCATTCGCCAAAACCTGAACTCGCCTGGTCGAACACATTTTGTCCGTCGTGCATGTACAACACCGGATATTTTTTCTTTGATTTGGCATACGAAGGAGGCAAATAGATCCAAATGCTTCTTTTGGCATTGAGCTGGGGCATTTCGAAGGCACTATCCAACAAATGTACATTTGCTGTTGCCGTTGACCGAGGAGCTTCTTTTTTAAACGCATCAGCCCATGCCGCCACATTTATATGAATAAGCGTATCGTTTTTAAGCATGAAGCCCCTATTGCCAATCTCCTGTCCGCCATTTGCACTTTCCACTTTGTTCCAATGTCCACGGGTAATTTTAAATTCATAGTTTCCCATTGGAAGAGATTTCTCCAGGGCATAGCCGTTGGCCGCTTTGAAAAAACGACTGTTCGTATCGTTGGGCAACCAGTTGTTAAAATTTCCTGCCACAAAATAAACAGGCTTTTCTTCAATGTTTTTGGGCAAGCCAACTAATTCAAAACGAACTTTAACTTGGCCATTAACACTGAAAAACAGGATATGCAAAAGGGCCAAAAACAGGATGCGTTTCATAAGGGTGAAATTAAATTTGCTGTTATAAGCTGGTTTATTTGATGAAATGTGCCAATTTTCAGATCATTTAACAAATAAATAGAAATAATTACTTTTTTTATCATTTATATTTACACACAAATCAAATCATTACAATAATTGTTGCCGGTAGATGGACAATGTGAACATTAAAAAATTAGCGAAGGCCCTTCATCTTTCTACTTCTACTGTTTCGAGAGCGTTTAGAGATAATAGCGATATCAGTGCCACTACCAAGGCCCGCATCCTGGCCATGGCCAAAGAGCTCAATTACCAGCCCAACCATTACGCCAGCAACCTGCGCGAGCAAAAAAGCAAGACCATTGCCGTTATCGTACCCGAACTGGCCAACAATTACTTCTCGCTTGCCATACAGAGCATCGAGCGCGTGGCCAGTGCCAAAGGCTACCACATATTGGTTTATGCCACCAACGACCAATTTGAGAAAGAGGTTTCCTTCATCAAGCACCTGCACAACGGCAGGGCCGATGGCATTATCATGTCGGTATCAGGCGAGGCCAACAACCATAATTACCTGAACGAATTGTCGAAAAGGCGCCTGCCTATTGTATTTTTCGATAGGGTTTATGAAGACATTGAAACACCCCGGGTAATTACCAACGACTACGACAGCAGTTTTGCCGCCACCAAGCACCTGATCCAGCAAGGTTGCAAGCGTATAGCCTACCTTGCTGTAAACAAAACCCTTTCCATTGGCAAAACACGTATGCAGGGCTATATCGATGCGCTTAAAAAATTCAAGATTCCTTTTGAAGACGAATTGATCATCGACTGTACCAACAACTACAAAGAAAACATAGATCGATTGAAGAGGGCTTTTATCGATTTGAAACCCGATGGGGTTTTTACCTCGGTTGAGCGTTTGGCCTTTGCCACGTATTACGCCTGCTACGACATCAATCTTTCCATACCCCAGGATCTAAAGGTTATTGGTTTCTCCAGCTTGGAGATTGCCCCCCTGCTCAACCCTTCGTTGAGCACGGTTACCCAGCCCGCTTCCGAACTGGGCAAAACCGCTGCCGAACTGCTGTTCAAAATGCTCGAAACACCAGACGATGTAAGCCCCACAACGCAGCTTGTGCTGAACTCGAAACTGGTACAGCGCGAGTCGACTTCAAAGGCCTAAAAACAGGCTCGAATCCGGCGGGTTTTCGACCGCTGCAAACCGATGTTTTTTGATCAGTTTTTTTGCCGATTTCCCGAAAACACGCAGAATCCGCCCCTAGTTGTTGCAACATTATTTCATTTTCAATCCGATTTTTCGGGAACGTTCCCGAAAACGTTCCCAAAAACACCAGACAAAACAGCTTAGTGTAAAAAACACACTAATATTTTCGATTTTAAATCACAAAAAATTGATTATCAAATGATTAAATAAAAAATTGATGGATTTTAAAAAAATTTAATTGCTCATTTATTTGCTTTTTAGGGCCTCTCGCCTTCATAAAATATGGCTTCCAAAAAAATTATGATATAAAATTTTGATTTTTAATCTCCGCCATTAAATTTACAATAGTGTAATACACAATTAATTATAACCAAATATTTAAACTTTAAAACGGGCTTTTTTCTATGAAAGTACTCTACCCTATTAAGCTTTGTTTGTTGATGTTTTTTGCGCTCTGCACATCGGCAGCTTATGCACAAACTGGAAGCATTTCTGGTAAAATTCTTGACGATTCCAAACTGCCTATTCCGGGAGCATCTGTTCAAGTAGACGGTACCCCAAAAATTACCGCAACAGACAACGATGGCAACTACCGCATTACGGGCTTGGCTCCAGGCAGCTATACCCTTACCGCCAAGTACATCGGCTTTGCGGCAACTAAGCTATCGGTTACGGTAGGCACCGGCAACGTAGTGCTTAATTTTGAACTGAAGCCCGAATCGCAAAACCTAAACGAGGTTATCGTAGTAGGTTATGGTACGCAGACCAAACGCGAGGTAACCGGTGCCATTGCCAAGGTAAGCGGCGATAAGCTGACCGCCTTGCCTACGCCTAGTTTCGAGGCCAGCTTACAGGGACAGGCACCAGGCGTGCAGGTAACCCAAGGCAGCGGTTTGGCAGGTAGTGGTTCCGTAATCAGGATCAGGGGCATTGGCTCTATCAGTGCCGGTGGCGATCCTTTATATGTAGTGGATGGTATTCCGATTACATCAGATCCTTTCATTACCGGCAATCGTGGCGCGATGAACCAAAATCCTTTGGCCACCATTAACCCCAACGACATCGAATCAGTTGAAATTTTAAAAGATGCTGGCGCTGCTGGTATTTATGGTTCGCGTGGAGCCAATGGCGTTATCCTCATTACCACCAAAAGAGGGAAAACAGGAAAGCCAAGCATCTCGCTTTCGAGCAAATTCGGCCTCAGCACTTATGCCAACAAACCCAAATTTGCCAATGGTCCGGAGTGGTTGCAACTACGCCAGGAAGCCTGGACAAACGATGGAAATACGGGCTTGGCGCCACTTCCGGGAGGTTTAACCTGGGCACAGGCACAGCAGAACAACACCGACTGGTGGGACATCTTAACCCAAACCGGCAAATCAAACGACCAAAGCATATCTTTTAGCCAAGGCACAGAAAAAATCAAAACCTATATATCTGCCAACTATAGCAATAACGAGAGTTTTTTAAAGGGCAACTCTTATGAGCGCTATGGTTTCAGGACCAATTTCGACATCAAACCGACCAGTTATTTCACAACGAATATTAACGTAGGTTACGACAAAGGAATTAACCAACGCGTAAATGCGGCCTGGAGCGGTGGCATTGGCGATGCGATGTCGACTGCACTTCCAATTTATCCGGTTTACAATGCCGACGGCTCTTTCTTCAGCAATGGTGCCAATCCGACTCGTAACCTGGGACTTTTGGATTGGAAAACCAGAAACGAGCGTATTGTTGCAGGCGTAACCATGGAACTTAAGCCTTTCAAAA
>JBCNPG010000192.1:0-6116 GCA_039593445.1 Pedobacter sp. | reverse complement strand
AAGGACATGCAGGAAACAGCCATAGGCACCGTGATTTCGGGAACGGCGTCTTCCAGTAGGAGATACGACCATGCGACGATAACGGTGATGTTCGAAACCAAGGCTGGCCAAATGATCACTGCCACCAAGAGCCTATCGAGTACCCAGTTTAAGCAGTTTTACCGTGGCCAGAAAATCGAATTGGCCTATGCCAAAAACAATCCGCAAAATATCGATCTGCTCATTGACCAGGAGCACATCCGGGAACTGAAGGGAACAGCACAGCGAGACCTGAACGCCATTGATCTGATCATGATTTTTGACAAATCCAATACCGAAAAATTGGAAGCCTTGAACCAAATAAACTATGGCTGGCAACTGAACAGCAAAGACTCGACATTGATTAACGAAAGGAGCAAACAAGCCATATTGGCTACAAAACGCCAGTTGCGCTACATTGGCGCAGGCACCGACTACATTACCTTTGGCAGGTTCCTGACCAGGGAGGGCTACAAAAGGACCAATCCGGTAGATAGCAATCCGGTGATTGAACAATTTGGAAAAAAAGTGCTCGAAAACAATCGTTTTGTTGTTATTTTACAACCCGCTCAAGAAAATTCAATGATCACGTTTATCAAAAAATAATATGTTTAACCCTTATATTCCACTTTTATGAGATTGATTTTAGAAGTTTTACTGATGGGCGTTGCCATGATGGCGGGCGCCTACCTGGTGCCGGGCGTACATGTTGACGGCTTTGGAAGCGCCATTATTGCCGCAGTGCTCATCGCCTTGGCCAATGCCACCATTGGCTTTATCCTGCGGATATTCACTTTTGTGCTCAACGTGCTTACCCTTGGCCTCATTTCTTTCATCATCACCGTTTTGATGATCTTATTGGTAGACCACTTCATGACTGGCTTTAACACCTCCGGTTTCTTGTCGGCCACAATTTTGGCTATCGCGGTTGCGGTTATCAAAATGATCCTCGATTCGATATTTGGAACGGATAAGGACTAAGGAGTATGGTGTATTGAGTAATGCGTATTGAGTAATGCGTATTGCGGATTGAGTTATCCATATTGGGTAACGCGTATTGAGAATCAGGTATGCGTAACATGATCGCGCAACCGATTTGGCGCAAACGCCGAATGCCTATAAAACATTAACAACAAAAGCCACAGTTAGCAGGCCTGGACCTGCTCATCTGTGGCTTTCTATTTATTACACTTGAAAATCTAGCCTAAAATATTACGGCTGATTACCATTTTTTGGATTTCGGTAGTGCCCTCATAAATCTGCGTAATCTTCGCATCGCGCATTAAACGCTCAACGTGGTATTCTTTTACAAAACCATAGCCTCCGTGTATCTGAACGGCTTCCACCGTCACATCCATGGCTACCTTGCTGGCGTAAAGCTTGGCCATAGAACCTGCAAGGGTATACGATTGTCCTTGGTCTTTTAGCCAGGCCGCTTTGTAAACCAACATACGGGCTGCCTCTATCTGCGTAGCCATGTCGGCCAGCTTAAAGGCAATGGCCTGGTGTTCGGCGATTGGCTTTCCGAACGATTTGCGCTGCTGGGCATAGGCCAAAGCCAACTCATAGGCTCCCGCCGCAATGCCCAAGGCCTGAGCGGCAATACCGATACGGCCACCTTCCAGGGTTTTCATGGCAAATTTGAAGCCGAAGCCATCTTCGCCGATGCGATTTTCTTTGGGAACCTTAACGTCATTAAACATCAACGAATGTGTATCTGACCCACGAATGCCCAATTTGTTTTCTTTGGGGCCAACCGTGAATCCTGGCGTTCCTTTTTCTACGATGAAAGCGTTGATGCCCTTGTGTTTAAGTTCTTTATGGGTTTGGGCAATCACCAGGTAAACACCTGCGGTACTGCCATTGGTAATCCAGTTTTTGGTGCCGTTCAGCAAATAGTAGTCGCCTTTGTCTTCGGCGGTAGTTTGCTGCGAGGTTGCATCAGATCCGGCTTCCGGTTCCGATAAGCAAAAAGCGCCTATCATTTGACCCGATGCCAGGGGCTTCAGGTATTTTTCCTTTTGGGCTTCGGTGCCATAGCTTTCCAATCCGTAGCACACCAGGGAATTATTTACCGAAACCACTACCGAAGCAGAGGCATCGACTTTTGAAAGCTCTTCCATAACCAATACATAAGACAGGGCATCCATGCCGCTGCCGTTGTACTTTCCGTCAACCATCATTCCCAAAAACCCGAGTTCGCCTAATTTTTTAACCTGCTCGGCCGGAAATTTCTGATGTTCGTCACGCTCAATTACCCCAGGCTTCAATTCGTTCTGCGCAAAATCGCGGGCCGCCTGTTGTATCATCAATTGTTCTTCACTTAATTCAAAATGCATAATTATGGTTTATAATTGGTTAGATTTTCCAAATTTAGTATTTCTTGCCGAAATTACTATGCAACCATAGCAATTTTTTAATCGCCATGGCCCTTTGGCTGCGTTTAGGGGCATGTATCACAATTTTAATACATCCTAGCCAAAATCGTTTGCTACAATGAGCTTGGTGTTCACCGAAGATTATTATTTTTGTAAATGGACCTGAGCCGGCAATTTCTGTTTTTCTTTAGTGCGTTAGGCGTGTTCAACGGCCTTATCGTTGGCTTGTACCTATTGCTTTTCAGAAAGTCGAAATCGGCGTCTTCTTATTTTTTGGGGCTGTTGCTGCTGGCCATTTGCTTTAAAATCGGCAAGTCGTTTATTTATTATTTCTACCCGCAGCTACCTGGCGTTTATATCCAATTGGGGATTTTGGGTAGCGCATTTGTCGGCCCTGCTCTTTTCCACTTCATCCAATCGGCATTGAACCAGCAGGCAAAAATTACAGGCAGACAATACTGGATCTATCTTTTTTGGACGGTCAGCCTCTTAATCGTCGGCATCGTGCTTCCCTACGACAATAATCCAGCTCTCTGGAACAGCTATATCGGCACAGCCATTTCGGCGCAGCTGATTGTTTGCCTATTGCTGGACGGCTGGCTGCTCAGGAATGCCTTGGCCAAGATTTTTGTCGCCAGGGCAAAGATTTCGACCGCAGAAGGCCTCTTGCTATCGGTCTATATCGGCAACCTCATCATCCCCGCTGCCTTTAAGCTGAGTATTTTCGATTTCTTTAACGGACCCTGTATCAGCGCGGCTCTTTTTTTCTCGCTAATTCTTTACCTGAACGTCTTTCTGTTTGCCGGCAAAAGAAAAACCAGCGGTCCATTATTGGGCAGTTCCGATTTGGAGCGCTATGCCAATCGTAAAATTGCCGACGAACAGGCCTTGTTCTTGACCGATAAGCTACAGCGCATCATTACGGAGGAGCAGCTTTACAAAAACCCGGACCTAAAACTCAATGATTTGGCCAGGAAGATCAATATCTCGGCGCATCAGCTTTCGCAATTGCTCAACGACAATTTGGGCAAAAGCTTTGCATCCTACATCAACGAATTTAGGATAAACGAAGCCTGTGCGCTTATTGCCAATGACAGGGGCATTAAGCTCGAAGCCATTGGCTACGAAGTGGGCTTCAATTCCAAATCTACATTTTACGCGGCGTTCAAAAAACTCAAGCAAACTACGCCAACTCTCTACAAAGAGCAGCTAAACCTCAATTTAGTGGGCAGCTAAGCGTCTCGTTTTATAATTTCGAACTCCCAGATCTGAAAATCAAAACCCCTTGCTGGTGCCTCTCATCTAGTTTTGGACCATCTCAAATCCAAATGCACAAAGATGAAACGCACCGTACTGTTTTACTTGCTGGTCTGCACCAGCTTTTGGCTGCACGCCCAAACCATTAAAGGCAAATTGCTTGATGGCAAAACCAATCAGCCCATCCCCATGGCCAACTTAACCCTAACCGACCAAAGCCAGCCCACCTTTATTAAACATGCCCACAGCGACACGACCGGCCTATTCGAATTCAGCGCTATAGCCAGTGGCAGATACCTGCTATCAGTAAGCTTGATGGGCTATCAGCAACTGCAAAAAGAAATTACGTACAATATTAACAGCGGAAAGGTCTTAGACCTAGGCAACGTTTTAGTGGCCGAAGATGCCAGCCTGCTCAAAGAAGTAACCATTGTGGGCGGTACGCCTAGTTTCAGCACGCAAAACGGGCAATTGAAAGTTGGAGTGGCGAATAATGCATTTTTCAAATCGTCGGCAACCCTGTTGGACGTCTTCAAAAAGCTTCCGGGCCTGCAGGTCAACCAAGATGGCACCATGCAAATGGCCAGCAGGGCTACGCCTACGCTGTTTGTAGATGGAAAACCGGTAAACATGAACAGCGACGAGATTCTGACCTACCTCAACAGCTTATCGCCCGACATGGTCGAATCCATAGAGATGATTAGTCAGCCCGCTTCCAGGTATGAAGGCGAATATCAGGGCATCATTGATGTAAAATTGAAGCGCAACCAGTCGCTGGGCCTAAGAGGCACCTACAACGGTCGCCTGCAGCGCAACAACTATACTTTATTGGACAACAACCTTTCGCTGGTTTACAAAACCAACCGCTTCATTTACGATTTAAAGCTTGGCCATACCACGGGAAGCACTTTCTATAAATACCATGCCTTGCAGTTCCTGGCCAACACCAATGCCATGATTACCGATACGCGCACGGCAACGGCCAACCAGAACTATAACATACAGGCGAAAGTAGCCTACGAGCTGCAAAAGGGCCAAAGCCTGGAAGCCTCTGTACGCACCTATCAAATTGACCGCGAGGCTAGCTCTCGCAACCTGTTGCTTACCCAAGATGCCCAGCTAAGCCAAACGCTTGGCCTGGTTACCAGCAACAACGATGCCTTGCCCAAACAGCACAATTATGCGGGTGGCCTTAACTACGATGCGCAGTTTAAGAACAGCGAGTTGCACGTAATGGCATCTGTAGCCCAGGTAGACAATCGCCAAACCGAAGATATCCAGAACCACAATGTGTTTAGCAACGTGCTGATGAATTACTGGAAAACCAACTCCAGAAACAATATCCTGATCCGTACGGCGCAGGCAGACTACACGCAAAGCCTAAACCACGGGAAATTAGATTTCGGCGGGAAATTTGCCTACACCACGACCCAAAACAAGCTGCGTTACGATACCTTGGGCCACGACGGCTTTAGCTTGGATCCTAATCGCAGCAACGAATTCGGCTACAAAGAATACATCGCCGCGGCTTACCTCTCCTATTCGGGCCAATGGAATAGCTGGAGTTATAGCCTTGGCTTAAGAACAGAACATACGGCTACCGAAGCCAATTCGGTAACCACGGGTTTGGTTAATGACAGGAAATACCTAAAATGGTTACCCAGCGCGAGTCTTACCTACGCCATCAATCCAGCCGAGCAACTGACATTAAGCTACAGCCGGAGGATGACCCGCCCGACTTTTGCGATGCTCAATCCGTTCAGGTTTTATTACAGTCCAAGGCACTATTGGTTGGGCAACCCCTACCTGCAGCCGTCAACAACCAGTTTGCTTTCGCTTTCCTACAGCAGAAAGGCGCTCAGCGTATCATTCAACGTAGGCCGTGAAAACGATCCTATGGAACGTTACCCCGAATACAACCCAAGCACCAACGAACTCATCTTTTTAGGGCGGAACATACCCTACAGGGATTTTGCGAACCTGTTGTTCAACATGCCCATGACAATAAACAAATGGTGGCGCATGAACAACAACTTGGGTTTCTATTACAATAAAGAGCTTAGGCCTTATTTCGGGAGAACCTACAAAATCCCGATTTACAATTTTACGTTAAATGGCAGCCAGGTTTTTAGCCTCAGGGAATGGCTGTTTGATGTGAGCTATACTTACGAATCGAGAAGCGGCAACGGCCTATACGTGATGAAGCCTGTATATGGGGTTGACTTTGGCCTGCAAAAGGCTTGGTTCAAAAACAAGGTGAATACCAAGCTAACGCTTTACGATGCCTTCGACAGCATCAAAAGAGGATTGGTTTTCAGAGACAAAACCATTTTCAACAATGATTTTTACCACTATTTTGGTGCCCAGCGATTGGTACTTGCCTTGACCTACAACTTTGGAAGTTCGACCTACAAAGCGCGGGAAAGCAAAAAAACCGAAGAAGAAAGCAGGGCTAATTAAAAT
>JBCNPG010000191.1:0-6165 GCA_039593445.1 Pedobacter sp. | reverse complement strand
GTCGAAAATATACAGCAACAAAATAGGCTCAGCGGGAAAAAACTAAATGAGGTGCTCATTGTGGGCAAGAAAATCGTAAAAGGATCGAGTAGCCTCAATAATGGCAATGCAGATCTTACCCTCAACGAAGCCGACCTGAACAAGGCGGGTAAAAAGACTTTGGGCCAATTACTTTTCGAAAACATTCCTGATTTAAGGGTTGATGAAAGGAAGCATACCTATATGATCAGGGATCAGTTAGTACATTTGGTAATTGATGGAATTGATGTGAGGAGGATGAGGCCGGAAGGCTTGTCGTATCGGGATTTTTTAAGGGATTTTTATTTAGACTTAATGACGGCCGAAGACATCAAGGGAATAGAACTGATGAGGTCGCCGGGGATGATCGTCAATTACGGAAAACGGTTTTTAAATGCCGACAAAGATATATTCGACGATCATGCTTTTATCGAAATTACCACTTATTCGGGCAATGGAGCCTACCTCGCAAAAACGCCAGGCACTTATCTTTTTAAGCCTTTGAGCATGGTTGAATCACATCAGTTTTACAGTCCGAAATATAAAGTAAAGGCCAAGGGATCGTCGGTTGATGCCCGCTCAACGGTTTACTGGAATCCAAACGTGGTAACCGATAAGAACGGGTTTGCCCATATCGGCTTTTATACCACCGATCAAAAAGGCTCCTATACCTTGATCATGGAAGGCAGCAACATGAACGGAGGCATTGGCAGTGCCAAATCGAGTATTATTGTTAAATAGCATTTAAAATGAACAAAGCATTAGGCTTCCTTTTCTTCATCGTACAGCTTATGGTTGCTCCGGCCATGGCTGCAGCCATAAGCTCAAATACTTCGATTTCCTTTGGCCCACACAGTCCGCACGTTATCCAGATCAGTGCTACACAATTGCTTTTGGTCAGTGGAAGCACTTATCGTTTTACGGTAGACACACCAGAAGATAAAGGGCTGGTAAGCACCCGGGCCACAGTTGAAGAAATCATTACGGAAATTGTTTCAGCCGACGGTTCTGCACAGCAATATCAAATTAAAGACAGTAAGGGCGCATTAAAAAATACAGGTGCAATTAACGAAGGAGATTGGTTGCAGGTTACTGCACAGGATGGAAAAACCGTTAAAAAATATACCATTGCCTTCAAAAAAATGGCGCTCACCGGCAAATTGAGCCTGGCCCAAAACCAGCTTACCCAAAACGCCAATACCAGCCTAACGCTGAGCTATACTGCCGGACAAAGAAGTCCTAACGCGACGGTACAATTGTTTTTGCCTTTGGGCATAGCGCCTACGCTGAGCAATACCAGTGTCAACGTTATTGGCAGAGGTTTTGTGAAACTGGCCGATTTGGAGAAGCAGTCTATTGGCAGGGTGGGCTCGCTCTACTCTTATGCCAAGGTAGGAAATGTGGCACTCGCCAAATCGGCCAATGGAGCCACGATCATTACCTTTAAAAATTTGGACCTTAGGCCGGCCAACGGAGCGGATCTGGTGCTGAAAATCAGTGATGTTCGTTTGAAAAACACCGGAAACCTTATGTTCAAGGCTATTTATACCAGCTCATTGCCAGAGGTATTAAGTAGTGCAGGTACCGGAAACGAAACCGCCAGTTTAAAAGTAACGCAAACCATTTCCGATTTTGAACGTGTGGTAGACCGTAGCCTCGCCTATCAAGAAACCCCTGATACCTATACATCGGTGAGCTTTAAATGGCCCATGCTTAGCGATGTTAAAGCTGTTCAGTTGGAACAATCGCTAGACAAAGGCAAAAACTGGACTGTTGTACCCGCTGCAATTGACGTGAAGAACGGCAGGGCTAAACTCGCTAGCCTTAAACCCAATCAGTTGCATAGCTTTAGGCTTTTGGTAAAAGACGGCGTTAAAAAAGGCTATTCCAATCAGGTCCAGTTTTACAGCGGCAAAATGGATATTGCAACGTTTGGCGTAAACGCGGCCGACCAATTAGACGATACCCAAAAAATTGATGAAGCGATTGCTTACCTGAATAAAATTGGCGGAGGTACTTTGTATTTTGGCAAGGGAACCTATTTGGTTAAAACGGTGCATTTGCAAAGCAATGTTTATTTGTTTGTGGATAAAGAAGCGACCATTAAAGCTATTAAAGGAGCCGATGCACCCGAGCAGACTTGGTTTAGCGACAAGCAGTATCGTTCAGGACTATCGCCAACGGCTATCGGGCCTTATGCAGATCCCGAAAATTACCTCACCAAACAAGATGTAGGCCATCATTATTTTCGAAATGCGATGTTTTTTGGCGAGCGCTTGGATAACGTCAAAATTATTGGAAATGGCCGAATTACGGGCGATGGCAATTTGGTAAATGGCGATAATGTAATGAACAATGCCGCAAACAACAGGGCCGATAAAATGTTTGTGCTAAAACTATGCACCAATATCGAAATCGGGGGCATTGCCAGGGCCAATGATTTGTGGTACGACCCCGAAAAAGACGAACCTTACTATATCGCCCAAGATAAAAGCAAGGATTTCGACACCGGAAATATGCTTCACATAGACCGGGCAGGACATTTTGTTTTGCTGGCCACAGGTAGCGATTCGATCAATGTGCACAACACCTACTTTGGCAAAAACAGTACGGCTAACGTGCGCGACATTTATGATTTTATGGCTTGCAATGAGGTTGCCGTAACCAATATTTATTGCAAAGTAAGCTCAGATGATATCGTAAAGCCTGGCTCAGATTGTTCTTTGGGCTTTACCCGGCCTGCACGAAACTATAAAGTGCGCAATGTAATAGGCGATACCAATTGCAATCTTTTTCAGATCGGCTCAGAAACCGTAGATGACATTATGGACATCTGCGTAGATAATATTTATGTGCTGGGCGCCAACAAAGCCGGTTTTTCCATCTCTACCAATGATGGAGGGCATGTCAAAAATATACATCTCAATTGTGGCCATACGGGTAGCCTGCATTCCCGATCTAAAATGCTGCGCAGCACCACGCCATTCTTTATTTCGATTTCCAATAGGGGAAGGGTATTGGGTGCAGCTGTCGGCAAATACAATTTTACCGATAACGGCGAAAAACATAGCGAACTATTGGTCAAAAACATCAATATTGGAATGGTCGAAAATATCATCATCAATGGCGTAGATATTGCCGAAGTTTATGGAGGCAGCTCTTATGGCGATGCCGGCAACCGCTGGAAAGCCTACGATGGCAAGCAGCGCAAGGCAAGCCCGATTATTGCGGGCTATCAGTTGCCAGATAATGCAAATGTAGAAGGTGGCTTGAACTTCAAATTGCCCAATGGCCAACATACCGGCTACATTAAGAGCGTGTCTTTTACCGATGTGCATGTGTTGGTAAAAGGAGGTAATGTGCTGGCCGATACGGCGCAGATTCCGCCAGAGCTAGGCGTTGGACAGTATAACGTTTCGAACCTCAAAGTGCAACCTTCTTATGGCTTATGGGCCCGCCATGTGAAAGATCTAACCGTTAAGCAAAGTTCTTTCAGTTACGAGAAAAGAGATAGCCGCTATGTCATCTATTTAGACGATGTAATTGGCGCGCATTTTTCTGGACTTAAAATGGTTAAGCCCATGGATAACCCTGTTGTAATTGGCCAAAAAAATGCTTCGCAAGTTACCATAGACAACATTGTTTACGATGATGATGTGTTGGGCCAAAATCCTAAGCCATTGTTAAAGCTTAACTAAACTCTATTATTCATCAATACCAAAAACCTCAATGAAACCTGTTTTCCGTTACTCCTCCATTTTATCGCTCGCTCTTTTATTTGCCGTATCGTCCAGTTATGCCCAAAACAATAAAATATATCATAAAGGTTGGATAGATTTTAACAAGAATGGAAAGATGGATGTGTTCGAAGATCCATCAAAACCCATCGATAGTCGGGTAAACGACCTGCTGAGTCAAATGAATTTGGATGAAAAAACCTGTCAAACCGCTACACTTTATGGTTATGGCAGGGTGTTGAAAGACGAAATGCCAACGGCCGAGTGGAAAACAAAGATCTGGAAAGACGGCATTGCCAATATAGACGAAGAACTGAACAGCCTGCCCTATAATAAAAAAGCGGTAACCGCATATTCCTTTCCTTTCAGCAAACATGCCAATGCCATTAATACCGTGCAAAAATGGTTTGTAGAAGAAACCCGGTTAGGCATTCCGGTCGATTTTAGCAACGAAGGCATTCATGGTCTTTGCCATGACAGGGCTACGCCTTTTCCGGCACCTATAAATATTGGCAGTACTTGGAACAAAAACCTTGTATTTAGGGCTGGAAGTACGGTAGGAAGAGAAGCGAAGGCCTTGGGCTATACCAATGTGTATGCGCCAATCCTGGATGTAGCCAGAGACCAGCGCTGGGGCAGGGTGGTCGAATGTTATGCAGAAGACCCCTACCTGATTGCCGAACTGGGCAAGCAAATGACGCTGGGAATCCAAGATCAAGGCGTGGCCGCCACCCTAAAACACTATGCCGTATATAGCGTGCCCAAGGGTGGCCGAGATGGCAATGCCCGCACTGATCCACATGTGGCGCCAAGAGAATTGCACGAAATGTTCTTGTACCCTTTCAAAAGAGTAATCCAAGAAGCCAAGCCCATGGGCGTAATGAGCAGCTACAACGATTGGGATGGCGAGCCCGTAACCGGAAGCTATTATTTCTTGACCGAACTCCTGCGTAAGCAATATGGCTTTGATGGCTATGTAGTTTCCGATAGTGAAGCGGTAGAGTTTATCTCGAGCAAGCACCATGTAGCTGATGATTATAAAGGTGCGGTAAAACAGGCTATGGAAGCAGGATTAAACGTGCGTACCCATTTTACCATGCCTGAGGTTTTCATTTTGCCCCTGCGCGAATTGGTAAAAGAAGGTTCGGTGTCGATGAAAACACTCGATGAGCGGGTTGCCGATGTGCTGAGGGTAAAATTTAGGTTGGGCCTATTTGACAGTCCTTATGTAAAAGACCCGAGTATTGCCGATCAAAATGTGCACACCAAGGCAGATGAAGAATTGGCCTTGCAGCTTAATCGCGAGTCGATGGTCTTATTGAAGAACGAAAAGAACCTGTTGCCGCTTAATGTAAATCAATACAAAAATATATTGGTTACGGGTCCTTTGGCTACCGAAACAAAATATACCACGAGCAGGTACGGTCCTGCTAACAATCCAATTGTTTCCATTCTGGATGGGATCAAGGCTTTTGTGGGCAAATCGTCAACTGTAAGTTACAGCAAGGGCTGCGAAGTAACCGACGCCAAATGGCCCGAAAGCGAAATCATGCCCGTAAGCTTAACCGCCCAAGAGCAGGCACAAATTAAAGAAGCGGTGGCAGCAGCCGATAAAGCCGATGTGATCATCGCCGTAGTGGGAGAAACCGACGATTTGGTAGGTGAAAGCAAAACCAGGACAGGTTTAAACCTGCCGGGACTGCAATCGCAATTGTTGCAAGCCTTATATGCCACTGGCAAACCCGTAGTGATGGTGATGGTAAACGGACGTCCGCTCACCATCAATTGGGAAAACAAATATCTTCCGGCAATTCTTCAAGCCGGGTTTCCTGGTCCTTCGGCTGGTAAAGTAGTGGCCGAGACTTTGTTTGGGGAAAACAATCCAGGCGGTAAACTCACCATGACCTATCCCAAGTCAGTTGGTCAAATAGAGTATAATTTCCCTTTTAAGCCTGCATCCCAAGCCGGACAAAGTAAAAACGATGATCCAAACGGTTTTGGCAAAACCATGGTATTAGGGTCGCTTTACCCTTTTGGCTATGGGTTGAGCTATACAACTTTCGAATTCAGTAACCTTAAATTAAGTGCGCAGGAAATCCGTTCGCAGGGACAGTTAGAAGTCACCGTAGACCTTAAAAATACCGGAACCCGCAAGGGCGATGAAGTGGTGGAGCTGCACCTGGATAACCAGAAGCTGTTCCAGACGCTCTCTGCCTCCGGCTCGGTCATCCGGATGGCCATCTACGTGGTGCGAGAGGTAGGGCGGGCGATGCCGAAGTTGGCGAGCGAGCTGGCTGGTCGACCGGAGCTTGACCATGTCAAGGGACTATACGGGATCAGCATGATCAATCGAGGGTCGCAATCGTTTGGCTTCAGCACGATCGATCTGCCGCCGGGCATGTTCAGCCGC
>JBCNPG010000190.1:0-6178 GCA_039593445.1 Pedobacter sp. | reverse complement strand
AATTTCTTGTTTCTTGCTCTGTAAGCCAGGTCATTGATTGCTTTTGCAAGCCCTGAAAGTGATAGCTGATCAGCATTTTTAATTACCGGAACAATTAAATTACCTGATGGCAAAGCTGCAGCCATACCGATATTTATGTCTTTCTTCTTGATAATTTGCGTACCGTTTACCGATACGTTAATCATTGGAAAATCTTTAATCGCTCTTGCTACCGCTTCTACAAAAATGGGTGTGAAAGTAATTTTTTCATTTTCGCGTTGTTCGAAAATCTTTTTCACTTTGTTGCGCCATAATACCAAATTGGTCACATCAGCTTCAACAAATGAAGTCACGTGTGGAGATGTGTGCTTGCTCATGACCATGTGGTCAGCAATCAACTTACGCATCCTATCCATTTCAATAATTTCGTCGCCACCACTTAAGCTTGGCGCCGGTTGCACCGGTGCTTGCGGCTTGGCTGGTGCTGCAACAGGTTGGCTAGTGGCTACAGGTTGCGTTGCAGCTACCGGGGCACCGCCATTTTTCTGTTGCACATAATTGAGCAGATCGTCTTTGGTTACGCGGCCATCAGCCCCGCTGCCTTTTAACTGATCAAGTTCTGCCACAGAAATATTTTCCTGCGCAGCTATATTTTTTACCAACGGCGAATAAAAACGACCTGAATCCTTAAAATCCTGTGAAGTATTCGATGTTGTTGGCGTACTTGGCAATTGGCTAATGCCTGGAATACTGGCTTCGGCAACAGCAGGTGCTTCTTGCGCAACCGGCATTTCCTGAACTGATGCGCTTTGCTCGCCATCTTCTGTTTCAATAATGGCAATTACTGCCCCCACCTGCACCACATCATCGGCAGCAAAGAGCTGCTTTACCAGTTTTCCGGCAACTGGCGACGGCACTTCCGAGTCTACCTTGTCGGTAGCAATTTCCAATATGGTATCGTCCAGCTCAATGGTATCTCCCGGCTGTTTCGTCCATTTGATAATGGTCGCTTCTGCAACACTCTCTCCCATTTTTGGTAACAATAATTCGTATTGTGCCATAGTAATTACTTGTGTTTATAATTGGTATACGGGCGCAAAAGTACGCTTTTTTAGCGATTTAATTCAAATCTTGTTTCAAGAGATTTAGCAGCATGGTTAAGGCTGCCATAGCCGATCGTTCGATATTCTGTATGCGTTTATTGCCGAAAGTGAACAGTTTAGCCTCCGCTCGATGTTTATTGGCCACGGCAATCCATACCGTTCCGACAGGCTTTCCGGGCAGACCTCCACCCGGACCGGCAATGCCACTTACCGCAATAGCGTAGTCAGTTTTAAAGTGCGAAATAGCGCCTTCGGCCATCTCTTTTACGGTTTGCTCGCTTACTGCGCCATAGGTGGTCAGTGTTTCATGTTTTACACCAAGCGTGGATTCTTTCAGATCATAGGAATAAGCTACCGCACCACCTGCAAACACGGCTGAAGAGCCTGCATGTTGCGTAATCAGGTGCGAAATATAGCCTCCCGTGCAGCTTTCGGCGGTAGAAAGCGTAAGGCCCTTGGACTCCATCCGGTCAAGAATTGCCTTTTCGAGCGCAATATCCTGGTCAATCACTACATGTTTGGCAATGCGAGTTATGATCTGCTGCGCAAACTGACCGATTTCCTTTTCCAAAGCTTCCTCATCTGCGCCGGTACCGCTTAACCTTAACCTTACCTGACCCAGCTTTGGCAAATAGGCCAATTTGATATGGCTTGGCAGCTGCTCTTCAATATCTTCGATTTGTTGCGCCAAAAACGACTCGCCCAAACCGGCAGTTAAAATGGCCTTATGAATGATTGCCGAGAGGTTAAAGGCTTTTTTGATGCGCGGCAGGATTTCTTCCTCCATCAAATACATCATTTCAAAAGGAACGCCTGGCATCGACACAAATATTTTTCCGTTTACTTCAAACCACATGCATGGAGCCGTGCCGTTTTTGTTCTGGATCACTGTACAGCCATCCGGAACATCGGCCTGTTTGATGTTCGCTTCAATCATTGGTCTGTTCAAACGCGCAAAAATATCGCTTACATGGGCCAAAGTAGCTTCGTCTCTGCGCAGAGGCATGTTGAAGTAGCTAGACAGGGTCAATTTGGTGACATCGTCTTTGGTTGGCCCCAAACCGCCGGTCATCAAAATCAGGTCTGCCCGTTGCTGGGCTTCGTCCAAAGCCTGCTTGATATGTTCGGCCTGGTCTGAAACCGAAGTAATCTGCTTAACGCTTACGCCAATTTTATTCAGTTCTTGGCCCATCCACGCAGAATTGGTATCTACAACCTGACCAATCAGGATTTCGTCGCCAATGGTAATGATTTCTGCTAGCATCTTTCTATGTAATTAGTATTTGGTATAGTAGCCTTTGCGTTTGCTCAGCTTCAGATCTTGCAAAATAGAAGCCTTTACCTTGATATCGATCGAGTAGCTCTGATAGCTGCCGAACGGGATCCAGCTGGCGCTCAAATCCCAGCAATGCAGGTCGCGGTAAATGGCAAATGAGGTATAAGAGAGGTTTTTAGCCTTAAAGTCGTAACCAGAATTGAACTGTATCTTCCACTTTGGCGTGAGGTTAAAGTCGCCATTAAAGTTTAGCGTATTGCTGATATTTCGTGTCTCCTTTTGTCCGAACGGATTGTTATAGTTAAAGCTGTATGAAAAAGCAAAGTTCCATGGGATATTGAAATCCACAAATGCATTCGGATCACGACTAATCGCGGCCAGTTCTTCGATCTGTTCTGGCGTACGACCCGTTTGCGTGGTTTGGTTCTTCAGGTTGTCCATGTTTTTGTTCCTTGCTTTGAGGGCGTCGGGATTCAAGCTGTAATCGAAAGAAAACGTAAAGCTGGTTAAACGGGGCAATTTGCCATCCTGCCAAACAAACTTGTCTATTTCCCTGTACGAACGGCTGATTACCTGGTTTGCACCCGTTCCAGAAACAGTAGTAACTTCCTGAACCACATAAGGACTAAATACGCCACTAAAGTTAAAGCCAAGTTTATCGGTAAACTGTGAACGCCCGCTAAAGTTGATGGGTGCCAATTTCATACTGTCCTGTACAAAATTATACGCACTCGAAAAGGTCAGGCCTTGGATAATCGGGATTTTCTTCTCGCCCGTACCTGTAGTATCTTTGGCCGAAGCCACCTTCAGTTCTACGTTGTTATCGACCGAAAAGCCCAAACTGGCTTGCCTGCCTGCCGAAGGCCCACCAAAAATACCTTGTTCAAAAATCGAATATTTGAGAGGCTTGCCTTTCGGATCTAACTTATATTGCCCCGTTGGCACACTTAGCCCTGGCCTAAGGTCGTTGGTATAAATCTCCTGATACTTGTAATAGTTGCTATTGGCCGAAAAATCAGACATGTAAGAGAAACTGATATTCGGGGTAACCACATGCCTAATGGCCTTGATCTTGCCCAAATGCTTGAAATCCTTCCGTCCATAGAATTTGGTCGACATGCCCAAACTAAGCGTATACTCCCCGGCTCGCCTAAAGCCATTCACCGTATCAACCGCAATACTGTCTACGCCTGGCGATTGGATATAGCGGTTCCTCACGGTCTGAAAATACCAGCGTTCGTTGTAGTTGGCATTGGCGCTGAAATTGAGGTATTTGAGCACGTTGAAGGGCAAACTGATCGGAATACTATGTTGCATCCCATTTTTAAAGCGCTTCAATCCATTTTTGTCAAAGAGCAGGTTTTCTTTGGTATTTACCGTATTGCTGGCCTGCAAGCTATAGCCTACACTCAGTTTCTGATACCATTTTGGCGTTCCAGAACTATTCTTCATGTCGAACGGGTTAATGGTCGACATGTTCAAACTCACTTGGGGAAGCGTTAAGCTGATGGTTTTATTCTGTGTTTCCTGCGAGTGGGTCAAGGCCGCGGTTAGGTTGAATAAACCATCGCCAAATACCTTGCCATAAGAAATACTCGAACTCATGGTATTCTGCGCGATCTGGTTGATGTCGTACGTACCATTGGCCGCAGTCGTCCTAAAGAAGTTGCCCGTACCAGCATTTACCGAGGCACTGAAGGTAGTTCCAGGCCTGGCATTCGCATCTTGGGCATGCGTCCAACCAATATGGAAGTTCTTTTGCGGCGTATATTCTGGCGTTCCTTCCAAACCGTTTCGGGTACTGGAATAAGACAGGTTAAAATTGCCTCTATACTTATAACGTTTAATGTAATTGGTGGCCAGACTAAGGTCATAGGATCCATTGGTAAAAATGTTGCCCATCAATTTCGCATCCCAATAATCGTTCAAGGCCAGGTAATAGCCACCATTGGTCAATGAAAAGCCTTTGGTAGCGTCTTCCCCAGGGGTAGGCAGAATAATACCCGACGACTTTTTATTGGGCTTCGGAAAAAAACCAAAGGGAATCGCTATCGGCAACGGAACTCCTTCAAATTCCATGTACACTGGCCCGGTAATGATCTGGGTTTCGGTGGCAATACCTTTGGTAATATGTATGCCATAATGCGGATGTGGCAAATTACAGGTACTATAAGTAGTGCCTTTAACGTGAAACTCGTTATCGGGTTGCACTTTCGTTTTACCCCCCGAGAAAAATCCGCCTTCCTGTTCGGTATACACACCATACACCACACCTTGGTGTTCTTTGGTATTATAGCTTAGCGAATCGGCAATTGACGAACCCTCCTTGCCCATCTTAAAGATCGGCCGGCCTACATATTTTCCCTTATCGGTTTTAATGCCGCTGGCAAAAATGGTATTGTCTTTTGAATTGAAGCGGATGTAATCGGCGTCGAGCTCGAAATCCTCATAGATAACCCTCGCCTTTCCATATAGATAAATAATGCCGTTCTTGCGATCGGTACGGATAGAATCTTGCGAATAATACTCCAGTTTATCGTCTAAACTGCTTTTGGTCATCTTCTTCTTGACCTTTGTCGTATCTTTTTTGGAAGTGTCGGTTTGCTTAACTACCTGTTGAAAAGTAAAATTAGACAAAGCCCTGGCCTTATTCCCCGCAACTGAAAATAAAAGAACAGCCGTTATGAAAATGATATTCCGTAAAAGTTTCAAATTTGTGCGTGAATGTTATTTTTGCAATAATGTTTATCCCAAAACGTTCAAAATTAATGAAAAATATACCAATGGTTAGGTCAAATCCAATTTTGATGATATTTATTTCTGCCTTGCTATTGTTAGGCATTGATAACCAATCATTTGCACAAGAATACAAAATCAAAACAATCGTTATAGATGCTGGACATGGTGGCCGGGATGGCAATACACGCGGACTTTACTCTGCAGAAAAAGACGTAGCCCTAAAAACGGCGCTGAGACTGGGAAAGCTGATCGAAGACAATTTAAAGGATGTAAAAGTAGTTTATACACGTACAACCGATGTTTTTATTCCCTTGTATGAGCGCATCGGCTTGGCCAATACGGTTAAGGCCGACCTTTTTATCTCCATCCACTGCAATGATATGCCGGTTTACACTACGCGCTACATCAGTGGCTATACCCGCAAAAAAGGCAAGAAAGTTCCTATTTATAAATACAGAAGCGCTAAAAGCACCTCTACCAGGGGTACCGAAACCTTTGTTTCGGGTTCAGGCAGGATCAATGAACAGGACGACGCCATCAAAAGGGAAAATGCCGCCATCTTTTTGGAGGACAACTATAAAGAAAACTACGAAGGCTTCAACCCCGACGATCCCGAGAGTGCCATCATCCTATCGCTGATGAAAAACACATTTAGGACACAGAGCCTCAAACTGGCCAAATTGGTGCAAGACGAATATGTAAAAGTGGGAAGGATCAACAGAGGCGTACAAGAAAAGAGCCTTGCCGTGCTGGCACGCGCAGGCATGCCGGCCATCCTAACCGAAATTGGCTTTATCAGCAACCCGCAGGAAGAAGATTACATGAACTCAGAAGCCGGACAAATAGAAATCACCGAATGTCTTTTCAAAGCCATACAAGCTTATAAAGCAAGTGTAGAAATCTAATTCACATTATTTATTGT
The DNA here is from genome assembly GCA_039593445.1 of Pedobacter sp. Taxonomy (GTDB): domain Bacteria; phylum Bacteroidota; class Bacteroidia; order Sphingobacteriales; family Sphingobacteriaceae; genus Pedobacter. The sequence goes on along the minus strand of JBCNPG010000190.1, from coordinate 159 downwards.
AAATTTGCACCAAACAAAATGAAATGAGCCTGAAGAAGTACCTGTCTATTCTTATTATATGTAGCTGTTTTACCCTGCAAGCCTTTGCCCAAGGGTACAAAATGAAGACGATAGTAATTGATGCAGGCCACGGGGGCTTCAGGTCGGGTGCCGGAGGAT
>JBCNPG010000019.1:0-12966 GCA_039593445.1 Pedobacter sp. | reverse complement strand
ATAGAAAACTGCCTTCAAAATTAATTGAAGGCAGTTTTCGCTTAAGCCCTTGACCAGAGCAATCAATCTGCTTTGTATTTTTTAAACAAACTGGTTGCCGTATGTCCTCCAAAACCAAAGGTATTGTTAAGCGCATAGTTTACTTCCTGATAAAGCGGCTGGCCCAATACAATTTTTAATCCGGCCGGAACAGCTTCGTCCAGTTCGGTGGTATTAATGGTTGGCGGAATTACATCGTTTTGCACCGAAAGCACCGAAATGATGCTTTCTACGGCGCCGGCAGCACCCAATAAGTGCCCAGTCATAGATTTGGTCCCGGTCACGGCAACTTCGTGATCGCCAAATACACGCTTAATGCCCACCAATTCGCTGATATCGCCAACACCGGTTGAAGTTGCATGCGCATTGACATAATCGATGTCTTTCGGTTCAATTCCTGCTTCCTTGATGGCTTTGCTCATGCCCAAAACCGCACCAAGCCCTTCGGGATGGGTACCGGTTAAGTGGTAGGCATCTGCAGCCATGCCCGTTCCTACCAGCTCGGCATAAATCTTGGCGCCGCGGGCCAAAGCATGTTCCAAGTCCTCTAAAATCAAGGCACCTGCCCCCTCGCCCATCACAAAACCATCGCGCTGTTTATCAAACGGGCGTGAAGCTCCCTGCGGGTTTTCGTTGTTTTTAGACAAAGCCTGCGCAGCATTGAAACCTCCAACAGAAGCCTCCGTAACCGCTGCTTCAGAGCCACCGGCCACCATAATTTTGGCTTTGCCCATTTTAATGGTATCAAAAGCATTGATAATGGCCGTATTAGACGAGGCACAGGCCGAAACCGTGCAATAGTTTGGTCCATGAAGCTGGTGGCGCATAGAAATAACACCTGCCGCAATATCCACAATCATTTTTGGGATAAAATAAGGGTTGAATCTTGGTGTACCATCACCGCCATTAAATTCTTTCAATTGGTTTTCGAAGGTACTGATACCACCGTTTCCGGTAGCCCAGATCACGCCAACATCATAACGTTCCTCTTCGCTCATTTGGCCAAAATCCAATCCGGAATCCTTAATAGCCTGATCGCTGGCCGCAATGGCATATTGCGTAAACATGTCGTACTTTTTGACCTCTTTTTTATCAAGATAGTCTTCGATGTTAAAATCCTTTACCTCGCAGGCAAACTGCGTTTTAAATTTCGAACTGTCGAATTTGGTAATCGGACCGGCAGCACTTTTCCCAGCCAGGATATTCTCCCAAAATTCGTTTACCGTGTTGCCTAAAGGCGTAATGGCTCCAAGCCCGGTTACAACTACTCTTTTCATAAAATGTGTTTTATTGACAAAGCTCATCCGCAAACGAACTGTTAATCAGCGAACTAGATAGCGTTATGATTTGTCTGGGCTCTCCTGCTGTTCATTGCGTTCAGCGCTTCGGAGGGCGAAGATAGGAAAAGCTCATAAATTTTAGCGGTATCGCCTACCCTGATCTCAAAATCGTTGCTGGCCAAAGCCGCTAACAAATCGGATGCAACAACCGCGGGATGGATGCCGTGCTCGCCCCCAATTTCTGTCGAAAAAGTTGTGTTGACCAACGGAGGCAACAACTCGAACACCTTAACCGAAGTGCCTTCTAAAGTAAGGCGTAACGAGGTTGTGTAAGAATGCAGGGCCGCTTTGCTGGCCGCGTAGGTTGGAAGGCTGGCACCAGGCACATAAGCCACGATAGACGATACATTGACGATGGCGGCTTCCTCTTGCGTTCTGAGCACAGGGAGCAACAACTGGTTTAGCCTAATAATCGATAGATAATTGGTCAGCATCTCGGCCGAGGCATTTTCGAAAGCGTTTGTCGCATCATCGTTCAGGCTGTAGTAAAAGGCACTGCCTGCATTGTTGATGACCATGTTAAGCTCCGGGAAATCCTGCTTCAGCGTAGCCACCAGCTGTTCAACATCCGCCACCTTGCTTACATCGGCTCTGATGGCGGTTACCTTGCCCAATTGTTCCGCGGCTTCATCCAATCGCTTTTGGTCTCTGCCTATAATGATGACGCGGTTGCCACTTTCGATGAGCAGTTTTGCAGTTTCGAAACCAATACCGGCACTACCGCCAGTAACTAATATGGTATTGTTTGTTGTTTTCATTTTTATATTGTTTTTAAAATTTGCTTTCAAATAAGGCTAAAATATTTTTATACCAATCGGTATATTTTAGGTTAAAAAAATTTAGCTCAGACCATCGATCATTTTTCGCATCGAATCCATGATCATTCCCATCGCTGTTTTGCTTTCCAGTAATTTGGCAATCATGATTCCGCCTTCAAACAAAGCGATGATGGTTAATGCCACTTGCTCTGCATTTAAGGTTTCGCTCAGCTCCTTACGCGCTATGCCCTGCTCAACTACTTGAATGATATTTGCTTTCCACGATAAAACAGCTTGGGTGGCTTTCTTTTTCAGGCCGGCATGCGTATCGTCTGATTCGACTGCGGTATTGAGTACGGCACAGCCTCCGGCATCTAAAGGTGGTTCGAAAACCTGCGAATAAAATTCGGCAAACACCATCAACTTGTCTTTAGCCTTTTGTCGTTTGGCCATCTCGAGACCAATGGCCGAACTTACTTTTTTAAAGTTGTAATCGAACACGGCTAGTGCCACTTCGTCCTTATTGGCAAAGTTGCCGTAAATACTACCCTTGGTTAATCCGGTAGCCGCTGTCATATCGGCCAAAGAAGTCCCAGCGAATCCTTTTTTATTAAAGATCGGCGCAGTTTTTTCGATGATGTAAGCTTTGGTTCTCTCTGCTTTGGACATGTTCATTTTCAATTGACAAAACAAATATATACCAATTGGTATAATTTACAAAAATATTTTACGGATTATGATTTTTGAAAGACAAAGCAACAATTTTTATGGGCTACTGGCAAAGAGAAAAAAGCAGGTGGCTTATAGATTAACCATTAAGGAATTAAGCTCTCGCTAAAGGCAAACCGTAACCTAGCCTAACATTCTAAATTCCTTAATGGTTAAAGCCATTCGGCAATAATTCTATGGAAAGGGAGAAAAGCAGATGGTTTATAGATTAACCATTAAGGAATTAAGCTCGCTAAAGGCAAAAAATAGCCTTGCCTAACATTCCAAATTTCTCAATGGTTAAAATCACCCGGCAAAGCTATATAGCTTAACCATTTAACATTTGCTGGTTTTCTTAGCTGTTTTCCAGGACCTAAGCCCCCTTAGAAACTTCGCTGGCATTTACTTCAAATAAGGTTCAATTATTTTCTGCCAAATGGCATATCCTTTGGCATTCATGTGCAGGTTGTCTGACAGGAAAATGTCCTGCATAATACTGCCATCGGCATTGAACATCGAGTGGTAGGTATCAATAAAAGTTACCCGCTTCATTTTTTTGACCATTTCGGCTATCATCTCATTGGCTTCAACCATTTTAGCTTGGTATTTGAGCCTCGATGGGCTTGGCTTGATCGAAATATAGGCAATCGGCACCCTTGGATATCTGGTCCTGATCAAATCGATAAGCTGCTTGACCCGTTCCGTTACGATGCTGGCCGTAATGTTGTCGCCACCAGTAAAATCGTTTTCGCCGCAATAGATGATAATCTGCTTGGGCTTGTAAGGAAAAATGATATCATCGGCATGCTGGATCACATTAGGCAAGGAAGAACCCCCAAAGCCACGGTTGATAATGGGATGGCCCGGAAAATAATCCTGCACGTCTTTCCATTTGGTAAAAGTAGAACTCCCGATAAAAAGGATAGCCTTTTTAGGCGGAAAATGAAGGCTGTCTTGCTTCTTGAAATAATTGATTTCATTGATAAACGGATCGGTTTGAGCATTTACGCCCACAAACAAGCTAACGAACAGGAAAAACAGAAGAATTTTTTTCATGGAATTATTTAAGTTTAAATGTATATACGATTAGGTTAAACGCGATCAGGTTGCAAAAGTAAGGACATTTGTCACCATTTCATCTCCTTTTTGAGGTAAGCGGTAAGCTCAATGGCTAATTCTTGCTGTTCGGCCATGGAAGGATGACTGCTGCAGCCTTTTATAGCTCTTTTCTTAAAAAAATAGGAGCCGGTATTGTGCTCGCCTTCGCGGCTTAATGCTGCCCTAACGGCCGTAATGTATTTAACCAGCGCTGTTTTGAGCGTTTGATCGGCCATTGGACTGCTTAAAAAAACCAATTTGGCTTTTGGATAATAGCCACGCAAGGTCTTGGCAAAGCCAACATAAGCGCTGCAGAACTTTACCGAATCCTGCACGCCGTCGTTTTGGCCCAAACACACCGTAACCACATCAGGCTGGTAATTGGCAAAGTTCCATTTTAAACTATCCTTAGCCATACTGATCTTATCAAAAACCTGAGGCATGAGTATTTTTTTATCGCAGCAGCTATGGATCAACCCGATGCCCGAAACCGACGACAAGTGCCATTGCGCACCCAGGCTGCGCGCTGTGGTTGGCCCGTAAGCCATCCAGGCATTATGTTGGTCGTACCATTGCGCATTGGGTGCGCCACACTTCATTGCGCGCTCGTCGGCACCAAAACCACAGGTAATCGAATCGCCGATAAACTCGAGCTTGCGCTTGGCCTTGCCCGGTGGCGGCAATAACTCCTGGCAAGAAAACCCCAACAATTCGATATAACCGTTTTCGGCTTCCGTATCTTTGCAGATCAGCAACGTATGTGTACCTGGCGGAAGATCTTTAGCCAGCTCCAATGTATTTTCCTGCCCTTTGAGTTGCAACCTACGGGCTGGCTCACCATCAATAATTACCTCGATGTAATTGTGCACCGTGCCCCATAGCATTTCATCGTTGAGCCGTACCGTACAGGAAGGTCCTTTGAACCGGATAAGCATATAGGCGCCCGAAGTCCAAACTTTTGGCCGCAACCGATCGGAGAAATCAAAACGGCCGATGTATTGAATATACTGATGGTCGGCCGTATAGAATTTTTCGCCTGCACTTGCCCGACCGGCGCAAGCAGCCATTCCTAAAATCAGTATCAAAAAAAAGTTCTTCATCTTATACAAAAATTCGGTTACCAGACAGGTTTTCCCTAAACTCTTTTGGCGTGCAGCCTTTTTTCTTTTTAAAAATGCGGTTAAAGTTAGAGATGTTGTTAAAACCGCAGTTATAGGCAACTTCGGCAACGGCTTCGGTGGTATCGATCAGTTTGCGGGAAGCATGGCCCAGCCTGATCTCGATGAGGCTGTCGATGAAGCTTACGCCTGTGCGGCTTTTGAAAAACCGACTGAAAGAAACTTCGGTCATGTTGGCAATGCGCGCCACTTCTCCAAGCGTTATCTGTTTGTCGAAATTAAAATTGATGTATTCCATTACCTTTTCTACCCTACGGCTGCTGTAGGAAAATTCGGCCTGGCTAAAGGTCGAGTCAGACAGCGTACGCATGTTCCTGGAGGTAGAAAGATCGTGCAGGATAGACATGAGCTCAAGCACCGAATCAAAGCCGTGCTTTTTATTCAGTTGCACCAAGCGCGGCCCAATCTGCTGGGCGGTAGCCTCCGAAAACAGAATGCCGCACTTCGATTTTTCGAACATCTCCCTGATCACCCTCAATTGGTTACGGCGCAGCAGTTTTTCGTCAAACAGGTCTTTATGGAATTGGATGGTGACTTCGTGTATCTCTTGACCAGCTAATTTATGGGTTTCCCACACGTGGGGCAGGTTCGAACCAATGAGCACCAGCTCTATATCGGTTATTTCTTCAATATGGTCGCCAACCACCCGCCGGGCGCCACCGGCATTGGAAATAAAGTTCAGCTCCATTTCTTCATGGTAGTGCAAAGGAAAATCGAAGTCCTTTTTGGTCCGCTCGAAAATGGTGAAACAATCGCTGTTGGTAAGCGGTGTTATTTCTTTGATTATATTGTTCTGCACGATGAATGAATAAATAACATCAACTATTAGGATAAAATAATATCATAATCAAATATAGGTGAACCTGTAATAAATCGTCAACAAAAACCTGATTACAAACACTAAAGTAATTCAATTTTTAAATCGTGGTACAACATGGCGATAAAAATACTATAAATGGATAAAATAGTATTATTCATTGCGTTATATTGCGCCCTACTTTTGAATAAACCAAATAAAACGACTTATGCTGAATAAAGTAACCCAACATTTATTGGCTGCACTTGTATGTTGCTTAGCTTTTGCCAACTGTTTCGCACAAGACAGGAAGCTTAGCGGAAAGGTAAGCGACGAAAACGGGCTCACGCTGCCGGGCGTTTCGGTAAGCGTAAAGGGAAGCAAGCTTTCGGTAAGCACCGATGCAGAAGGAAACTTCGCCATCAATGTGCCCGCCACCGCACAAACGCTTGTTTTTACCTTTCTGGGCATGGAAGAGCAAGAAGCTGCCATCGGCACCAAAACCTTCTTTAACATTGTGCTGAAAACCAAAAGCACCCTACTTTCTGATGTGGTGATTGTGGGCTACGGCTCCATGAAAAAAACCGACCTCACCGGTTCGGTAACCCGCATTGGCAGAGACCAACTACTAACCGATGCGCCAACCAACGTATTGCAAGCCCTGCAAGGCAAGGTAGCCGGGGTTAACGTTACCCAAAACGATGGTGCGCCTGGCGCTGGGTTAAGCCTCCGCATTAGGGGTTCCAACTCCTTTTTAGGGGGCACAGAACCACTTTATGTGATCGATGGCGTACCCTTCAACAATTCGAGCAGCGGGGCTACTCCGGCTTCAATTGGCGACGATGAAAAGCAGACCTTGAATGCCATGGCTTTTCTCAATCCCAACGACATCGAAACCATCGACATCCTCAAAGATGCTTCGGCCACCGCCATTTATGGATCGCGCGGCGCCAATGGCGTAGTGCTGATTACTACCCGAAAAGGCAAAAGCGGCAAAGACAGGATCGAAGCGAATTTTACATTGGGACAGGCCGAAGTTTCGAAAACGCTTGACGTGTTAAATCCGTCTGAATATGCCACCTACCAAAACCTGGCCTACGCCAACTCCAACAAATACACTGGAACCAATTATACTTTGCCTTATCCGGGCACACAGCTGCCAGACCCTTTAAACCCAGGCCATACTTATTATGCCAGAGGTCCTCAGGATTTTGTTGGCGACAACAACTCTTGGCAGGATCGGATTTTCCGCAAAGGCCTTTATCAAAATTATTCCATCAATGTTTCTGGGGGCACCGACGCAGGCAGCCACAGCCTCACCTTTAGCTACCTGAACCAAGAAGGCACCATTTCCAATTCGGACTACAACCGTTTCGGCTTAAGCATGAACCTGACCCGGAATATCAGCAAGACCATTAAAATAGGAACCAGCACCTCCATTGCCAGTTCTACAACCAATGGCGTTAAAACTGGCACCGACAAATCTGATGCGGCCAGTGCCGGCGTTATCCGAGCCGCCATTACCTTCCCATCAACATTAACCGATGCCTTGGCCTACGATGGCGTGGGCGATGCCTTCATCACCAATCCTGAGATTTATGTGAACGATGTATTGAACCGTGTAAAGGGATTGAACATTTTCTCTTCCAATTACCTGGAAGCTACTTTCCTCAAAGATTTCAAGTTTAGACAGAATATAGGCTTCAATTATGCTTCCAGCAATAGGGACCAATATTATCCGAGAAGCGTTTACGAAGGCTTTGCTGTAAAGGGCTGGGGGCTTAAATCAGACAACCTGTGGAACAGCGGCGTTGCCGAAAGTATTTTGACCTACACCAAACAGCTCAACAAACACAGCATCAATGTAATGGGCGCTGGTACTTTTGAGCGCACCAACGGCCAAAGCAAAAGGGCCGAAGCCAAAACTTTCCCTAACGATGCCTTGGAAAACGAAAACCTGGCCGCCGGCGAAACGGTATTGCCTGTCATCACCAACAGGTACCAATCTACCTTGATTTCTTTCTTGGGCCGTGCCAACTATAGTTATGACGACCGCTACCTCCTCACGGTTTCTTACCGTCAGGATGGTTCGAGCAAGTTCGGCAAGGACAACAAATGGGCGGGCTTTCCTTCGGCGGGCGTAGCCTGGAAAATCTCTAACGAAGATTTCATGAAAAGCCTCAAGGTCATCAACGAACTTAAAACACGCTTCAGCTACGGGCAAACCGGCAACCAAGGCATTGGCTCTTATGCCTCCCTGGCCAAATTGAGCGTATACAATTATCCTTTTGGCGGTGCCGTACAAACCGGCTTGGCCAACGATCTGTATGCCGGACCGGCCAATGAAAAACTGAAATGGGAAACCACTACCGCCTACAACCTCGGACTGGATCTCAGCATGTTCAAAAGCAGATTGAACCTGCATGTTGACCTGTACAAGAAAATTACCGACGACCTTTTGCAGAACCTGATCATCCCTTCTTCAACAGGCTTCCAAACCAAACTGGTTAACTCAGGTTCGATCCAAAACAGAGGCCTGGAAGTTATTTTGGAGGGCGCCATCATCAAGAAAAAAGATTTTGAATGGAACTCGAACTTCAACATTTCATTTAACCGCAATAAAATCCTGAGCTTGAGCAAGGATGTAACCGAGCAATATGGCCGCAACATTTCTACCGGCGATGCGCCATTTATCCAAACCGTGGGCAAGCCAATCGGGGCGCTTTATGGCTATGTAGAAGATGGCTATTACGACAACGAAGCCGAAGTAAGGAACGACCCGGCCTACACCAACCAAAGCGACGCTATTATTTTGCGTACCATTGGCGAGATCAAGTACAAGAACCTGGACAACGACCCCACCAGCATTTCGCAAAGCGACCGTACCTTTATTGGCGACGTTAACCCGGATTATACCTTTGGCTTTACCAACAATTTCCGCTACAAACGCTTCGACCTGAGCATTTTCATCAACGGGGTGCAGGGCAACGACATCATCAACATGAATACCCGCTTTAACGGCAACTTGGGCACCAACAAAAACATTACCCAAGAAATGTTTGATGGCGCTTGGGCGCAGGGCAAAGACAACAGCAATGCTACCGGCCCGAAAATCATGCGCCAGTTTTTCAGGAACCAGTTGTTTAGCAGAAGATTTATCGAAGATGGCAGCTTTGTACGCATCAAGAACATCACGCTGGGCTACAATGTGCCAATCACTTCAAAAACAGTAAAATCGTTGCGAGTTGCTTTTGGCGTAAACAACCTGTTTACTTTCACCAACTATTCTGGCTACGATCCTGAAATCAACAGCTATGGCGACAATCCTGCGCTGTTTGGTGTCGACCTCGGCGGCTACCCTAATTCAAGAACCTATAACCTGTCGCTACGCTGCAGTTTTTAACCTTATTCAACCTAGCATTATGAAAGCGATTTCAACTTATATAATTGCACTGGCCGGCCTCATGGGCGTAGCCAGCATGAGCTCTTGCAAAAAGGCACTCGAAGAAAAGCCCTATTCCTTCTACTCTCCCGAAAATTTTTACCGGAACGAGAGCGATGCCAAGGCCGCCATCAATGGGGTTTACAATGAGCTGTACACCTACGATTTATACCTGCAGCCTTTCTGGAACATGACCATTTTAGACGATGACCATGTATCGGGAGCCGATTGGTTTTTGGGCACTACCGGCGCAGGCAATCCGCAGGCCTATTTTGGCTGGGACCGGCCTTGGGTAGGCTGTTATGCCATTATTGCCCGTGCCAATACCGTTTTAGAAAACGTAGTTAACATCACCAATATCGACCCTGACATTAAAAACAGGATTTTGGGCGAAGCCTATTTTTTAAGGGGCTGGGCCTATTTTCAACTGGTACAGCTGTATGGAGGCGTGCCATTGCGCTTAAAATCGCTATCGGCCGAAAACCCGGAAACCAGCGTACCGCGCGCCACGGTTAAAGAAACCTATGATGTCGTCATCAGCGACTTTAAAGCGGCCGAAAGCATGCTGTTGCCCTTGGGTCATGCCAAAGCTGGCGAAGCAGGCCGCGTAAATCAGGGTGTTGCCAAGGCTTTCCTGGCCAAAACCTACCTCACCATGGCTTCGGGCGCCTCAACGGGCAACGTAACCGTACGTGGTGGCACCGATAACGGCTATTACACTTATACCAAGGACGTCGTAAAGGGACTGGAAGGGCTGGACGCCAAAGCTTATTACACGCTGGCCAGGGACAAAGCTAATGAGGTAATTACCAGCGGACTTTACTCGCTAACCACCAGCTGGAAAGATTTGTGGAGCATTGCCGGCCGCAACTCGAAAGAACAGATGTGGGAACTGCAATCGCTAGCCGGAACTGCCTTTGTAAACAACCTGAGCGCTTATTTTTCTGCCAGGTCTACCTTTGGCCAAGGTGCGGTTTGGACCACCAACAATCATTACAACGATTATGAAGATGCCGACAAGCGTGTGCTGGAAGGCGTATTCCACAACTATCAAACATTACAGGGCACGTATATCTTCTATCCATCGTGGCAAGCCTCTTTATACAAAGTAGTAAATGGCATCACCTACAACAACACGGGCAGTACCACGGCCGAAAGGGCTTATGTGATCAAATACAGCAGCGTTGCCGACCCTAACGTAGCCAACAGCGATGCCTTTTTCCCATTGTTGCGCTATTCGGAAGTGTTGCTGATGTACGCCGAAGCCGAAAACGAAGTAAATGGGGCAACTACCCAGGCCTACAATGCCCTGAATGCCGTCAGGGGGCGTGCAAACGCGAGTAATGCGCCGGCTAATATGACTCCAGAACAGTTCCGCAGCTTTGTACTGGCCGAACGTGCCCGCGAGTTTAACCTCGAAGGCATTAGGCGTTTCGACTTGATGCGCTGGGGCATTTACCTGCAGGTGATGAACAAAATCAGCTCGGGGCAGAACAACATTTCTAAGGTGCGCTCGCTGAAAAACCTCCTGCTGCCCTTGCCATTAAACGAATTGAACTCAAACACAGCCATCAAGGGTAATAATCCCGGCTGGTAAAAATAGTTTTTAGTCATAAATTTAAATCGAACATGATGAAAAGAACTCGATTAACACTTGGTTTTGGCATTTTAATGTCGATGCTGGCCCTCTTGGTGGGTTCATGCAAAAAAGACAAGTCTGAAAATACGGCGCCACCCACCTTAAGCGAAGTAACTAACTTGACTGCCCGTACCACACCTTTGGCTTCAGTAGGCTATGGCGAGTGGATTATTATCAAAGGCACCAACCTGAGTACAACCTCGAAGGTAGATTTCAATGGAACCTTAGCCGCCGATTCGCTCACTTATGCCGACGAAAACAGCGTTACGGTCAAAATTCCGGCTAACCTAACCGACCCGATCAACAACCCGATAACGGTAACCACCAAATACGGCTCGGCTACGCTCAACTTCAAAATCATGCAACCCGCACCGGTTATTTCCAGCTTTGATCCGCCGGCTGGCAATCCCGACGACCAGGTAACCATTAAAGGCAACTACTTTAAAGGATTGACCGGGGTAACCATCAATGGCGTTGCCGCTACCGTGGTTTCGAGCACGCAAACCGAAATCAAGATCAAAGTACCAACCGGCGTTTCTTACGGACAAGTAGTGGTAACCACGCCTGTCGGATCGGTTACCGCCAGCAAAACCTTCGGTCTTAAACACATCATTTTTGATGATGCTTTGCGCGGTGGCTGGAGCAATACCTCGTACAGCAGCACTTACGACATGACCCAAAACGTTATTGTAAGACGTGGTACCATCGCCATCGGCCATAAATTTACCGTGGGCTTTGGCGCAGCCAGGTTCAGGTGCATCCCAACTTTCAGCACTGCCGGCTACACCACTTTAAAAATCTCCATCTATGGAGGTCCGGGCACCGCAGGCAAAAAAGTAAGGATTTCGGTAACCCCGGCAAAGAGCACCTACGACCTGGTATTAACCGAAGGCGCCTGGACAGACTACCAAATCCCGCTGATCAACATTGGCAGCCCTACCGCCATAGATTATATTACCTTTCAGGAATTCAGTGGCATAGCCTCGCAGATTTATATCGACGACGTGGGCTTTTATTAAGAAACAGATGCGTTTAGTTTTAGTTACCATTTGCCTATTGCTTGGACTGCAAACCAGCTTTGCACAACGAACCAAAAACGTAGTCGTCATTACTTTTGACGGCTACCGTTGGAAGGATTTGTTCAATGGCGCCGATTCGAGCAACCTGTTTGGCAAAAAATTCACCTCGCAGGATTCGGCTTGGCGCGTGCGCAAGTATTGGAGCACAGACCTCAACCAAAGAAGGGCAAAACTGATGCCCTTCTTTTGGAATTATTTGGCCAAGCATGGACAGATTTATGGCAACCGCAACTACGGCAATATGGTGAATGTAACCAATCGCTATTGGTTTTCGTACCCTGGCTACAATGAAATATTTACGGGCTATCCAGATACGCTGATCAATTCTAATGCGCATCCGGCCAACCACAACATCAATGTGCTGGAGTTTTTGAACAAACTGCCCGAATTCAAGGGCAAGGTAGCCGCATTTACCTCTTGGGATGCTTTTTATAAAATCCTGAATGCCGAACGTTCGGGCTTTCCCATCAACTCGGGCTTCAACAACGTAAAAGGCGACAAGCTAAGCGATGTGCAACAAGCGCTTAACGACCTGCAACATTGGTTGCCCAAAGATTACGGGGGTGGCGAACGCCACGACGGCATCACCTATGCGTTGGCCAAGGAATACGTAAAACTGAACCATCCGCGGGTATTGCAACTCAGCTTTATCGAAACCGATGCTTTGGCCCATAACGGCAAATACGATTATTACCTGGATGCTGCCAATTACAACGATGCCATGATTGCCGATTTGTGGAACTACATGCAAAGCGATCCGTTTTACAAAGACCAAACCACTTTTATCATTACCGAAGACCATGGCCGTGGCTACGAAGACAACTGGCAACACCATTATTACAGCGTACCCCATTCTAACGAAATATTTTTGGCCGTGATGGGCCCCGAT
>JBCNPG010000189.1:0-6191 GCA_039593445.1 Pedobacter sp. | reverse complement strand
CCAGTGAAATTAGTGGCATGGACCGTTTGTACTATGACCGCAATGCACCTTACACCAAAATGATCAAGTATTGGGACAAGTTCGAGCCGAGCCTTAGCGTAACCAAACCCGTGGCCTACATCATTCCGAAAGCCTGGGACAAGGTCATTGCGTTGTTAAAGCTGAACAACGTGCAAATGAAACAGCTTGCTACCGACACCAAGATAAAGGTAGAGATGTATTACATTGCCGATATGAAAACCGGCACTCGGCCTTACGAAGGGCATTATCAGCATTCGGCCGTAAAAGTTAATGCTGTAACCCAAGACATCCAGTTTTATACCGGCGACTATGTGGTGTATGTTAATCAACCTGCCAATCGCTATATTGTAGAAACCTTGGAGCCTCAGGCTGTGGATTCTTTCTTCAACTGGAATTTTTTCGATTCGGTACTCGGCCAAAAAGAAGGCTATTCTTCATACGTTTTTGAAGATACGGGAGCAGAGCTGCTGAAGAAAAATCCCGAACTGAAACAAAAACTGGAGGCCGAAAAGGCCAAAAATCCAGATTTGGCCAAAAGTGCGAGCGCCCAACTGGATTTTGTGTATAAAAATTCCGATTATTACGAAAAAACGCACATGCGCTATCCGATAGGTCGCCTGCAGGAAAACACCAAACTCAACCTCAACTAGCATGATGGAATACCTTAATGCAACCCCCGTTGCCTCGATCATCTTTATTTTTACGCTGGTAACCAGCATCTATGCCTTTAACGACCATCAGTTGCTGGGCAAGTTTATGATGCATCCCTATACCGTAAGCAAGGGCAGGAATCTGTATACTTTTATAACCAGTGGCTTAATCCATGCCGATTGGATGCACCTGTTCTTTAACATGTTTACTTTTTATTTCTTTGCCTTTGGTTTGGAAAGACTGATTGGGCATTGGCAGTTTGCCCTGATCTACATCGGCAGCTTGATATTGAGCGATATCCCAACCGTAATTAAACACAAAGACAATTACAGCTACCACAGCCTTGGCGCTTCGGGTGCTATCAGCGCGGTACTTTTCAGTTATATCCTGTTTGACCCAACCGCCATGCTGGGCGTTATGTTCATTCCGATGCCTGCCGTACTTTTTGGGGTGCTTTACCTGGTTTACTCTTGGTACATGGCCAAAAGGGGTATGGACAACATTGGCCACGATGCCCACTTTTTTGGGGCATTAACGGGATTGGTGTTTACGGTAGCCTTAGTGCCTGGCATTATCCCTCACTTTTGGGAGGAAATCCAATTGGGTTTACAGGCCCTAACCGGCGGCAGGTAAAAAGGGTTCGTCAAAATAGCTCATCGGGGCCGTAGGATCTTTAATGATTTCGAACAGCGTGTGGCCCCAAGGCTTCCAAAAGTTCTCGAGCACCTGCGCGTAGGTCTTGTGTGCCCAAACATCGAAAAGTGCTTTGTTGAGGGTTCCCTTCAAAGGCATGGCATCAATGTATATTGTATTTTCTACCGGCATGATGGTATACTCGGGCAAACGGTTAAACAGGTAGGCCGAGTAAAAGAAACGGGCGGCCACCTCTTCAAACTGTTGTTCTGAAAGTGTTTTTCCCTGTATCGAATCCAACAATTCCTGATGGTATCTTTTGTTGGTGCCATTATCCTGCAAACAGGCAATGATGCCAAAGTCTTTAAACTTCAGGGAGAAGGTTAAGGTATTGATTTCGTCGCGGAAACTGAAAGCAGTTTCTTCTTCCTCCAGCGGTACCACTAGGATAGACCATGGCGTAAAGTCTTCGAAAACCACCTCGCGATAAATACTTTGCAACATGGTGTGCAGGTTGCCGAATTTGTGCATCAGTCCTTGCGACATGTTCATGCCATCGCCACTCAATTGCTGCAGGCGGATAGCACCCTGCATTTCGATATACAAAATGCTGTACATGAATTTGCCAATCCAATTAAACAAATCGATCTCGGGCAAAGCCGATACGCCGGCATAGCCCTTACCAAAAGCCAGTGCTATACGGTCTTCCAACGGCGACACAAACTGGTCTGACACTGTTACATTGCAAGGCACCACCAAGCTTTTGTAGGTACGGATGCTCTCGTCCAGCAGCTTGATCTGCTCGTTGCCGGTCAAGTTAGCCATCGACAATAGCCAATCGGGCAGCACATTAATGCTGGTTAGGGGAGCAGCAAAGGCATCGCCGCTTAAAAAGCATTTGTCGTTCTTAAAATCGAAATTCTTAAAGGGTTGGTATAAGCCGTTCATTGCTGCAAAACTAGCAATATTTTCAGGCTCGGGTTATCAGTGTTAAGTCAAAAGAGCTGGCGCCGACCTATTCGTCAACGCCAGCCTCTGGTTTATCCTAATATTTGTTGTAAAAATAATTGACCTCATCTACCAATTGGCCATAAATTGGCTTGGTAAACTCGAGAAAAAGATTGGCTGGTGGCGGAGGCAGCATTTCTTTGCGATTGGTCATGGCCAGCTGTTGCTTGGTCAGTGCCCTTTCGTCGCCTTTAAAGCTGGCCCAGCTGTCTTGCCACACATAAGTACCTGCCAGTCGTTGTTGCCTCAACACCTTGCGCGTTTGCCAATCGGTAATGGTTAAGGCCAACAAACCCGAAGATGTTATTTTCTTTTCGAAGATGCTCAAAGTAGCTTTAACGGTACCGTAAACAGGCCCGTTGGCACGGGTTTGGCCAACCACTACACTGTCTTTTTTCAGCTTTTCTACGTGCTCTTTGACATAGGTTTGGCCTACTACAAAATCGTCGAAGTTTAGGCTGAGCACCTGGTCGGGAACAATTTTCTGATTGCTGGCCTGCTGCTCCGAATAAAATATCACGAAGCGGTTTTTTTGGTAGTTAGCCATAAAATTATCCACCTGTTGCTGAAAGTACTGGGCGCTCAGTTTATAATAAGTGCTGTTAACCACTACTGGCTGCACCACCACTTTTACTACGGCGGCCCAATAAGCTTCGTTTATTTTGGCTTTGATATCCTTAATGCCCGGATCAAATTGCTGCGCTTTTTCAAAGTTGAAGTAGGCATTTTTTGCACTCGTCCTGCTGCCTTCGTTCAGCTGCTTTTGGCCAAGTACATAGCGTGCTTCGGCAGCCTTCGATTTCGAATCTGCCGCTTCATTGATGAAACGTTGCGGATTTGGCACTAACGTTAAGCAAGCCGGACAACCATTGATCTCATCGGCCAACTGATTTAAGGCCTGATAATGGTAAAGTATAGTCTCCCAACGCAACGCGTCGGACGACGACTTCGCTTCATCTATTTTACGCAAATGGTCGTTCAACGCAAAGCCATAAGCCTCTGGCAAAACCTTCATGGCCTCGGCATTTTTGGGTGAGCTTTTCAGTCGATCAACCGCCTTTGATACCGAAGCATCATAATTGCCTTTTTGCAATGCCCTTTTGCCTGTTGTGCACGATGCAACAATAAGTATGGAGAAATAAAGAAAATACCGTAATCTTGAAATAGTTTTCATGGCGTTAAAAATTAGCGTTACAAATATACTCCAGGTAAATTACCTTTTTACAAATAAGACGATTGACAATGAAGATAAGCAGCAAGGAATTTGAACTAGAACTCAAACACCCTTTTTCCATTTCTAAATTTACCCGTACCAGTACCCCTTTGTTGCTTTTAAAGGTCGAATATGAAGGTATGGTAGGCTATGGCGAAGCCAGCATGGTGCCTTATATGGGCGAGAGGCATGCCTCGGCACAGGCTTTTTTAGCCAAGGTGGATTGGAACAGGTTCAAATTCCCTTTCGACTTTGCGGCCATACATCAATATTTAGACAGCCTCGAAGCTGGCAATCCGGCCATTAAAGCCGCTATCGACATCGCCTTGAACGACCTTAACGGCAAGTTGCAAAACAAGCCCTGCTACGAAATTTATGGGGCCAGCCCCGAAAAAATGCCTGTCACTTCCTATACCATTGGCATCGACAGTCCAGAAGTGATCAAAGAAAAAGTGGCCGATGCGCAGGGATTTAAAGTATTGAAGATCAAATTGGGCCGTGATAACGATAAAGAACTGATCCAAACCATCCGCAGCGTCAGCAGCCTGCCTTTGTATGTAGATGCCAATCAGGGCTGGACCGACCGCAAACAGGCTGTCGAAATGATATATTGGCTGCACGACCAGGGCGTAGTGTTGATCGAACAGCCAATGGACAAGAACAACCTGGAAGGCAATGCCTGGCTTACCCAGCGCAGCCCCATTCCCATCCTTGCCGACGAAGCGGTACAGCGCATCGGCGATATGGAAAAGCTGAAGGGTGCCTATCACGGCATCAACATCAAGCTGATGAAAAGCGCAGGCCTATATGAGGCCCATCAGATGATTCTTAAGGCGCGAAGCTTTGGCATGAAAGTACTGATTGGCTGCATGAGCGAAACCTCTATCGCCACTTTGGCCGGAGCGGCATTGGCGCCCCTGTGCGACTGGGCAGACTTAGATGGTCCTTGGCTGACCAAAAACAACCCTTTTGATGCTCCAAAAATGGAAAACGGCAAATATGTATTGAATAATTTGCCTGGCCTAGGCTTAACCGGCGGAGAACATTTATTTTAGCTAAAGGCTTCGCAAGTAAAAAACTCGCGAAGCCTCGCTATCTATTTCTTGATGCTCTTTCTAAAATCCTTAATTAATTGGATCTTGAAATACAGGAAAGCCGCGAAAGTTGCGCCAAAAAAGGCGATAATCAGCGGGCTTTTGTTGTTAAAGGCCCATATCATCCCAAAAAGAGAGGCGATAAGTCCTAAATTGTAAAATACGTTAATAGCTATTTTCTTACCCACGGTAACTGAATTTTGAATGGTTGGGTATTTGAACGATTGGATGGCATGCTGACCAACGGCCTGTTGAGCCTTTGTTCCTTCGTTCTAACCCGCTCTCATTCGCTAATGATTAGTAAACTGGCATATTCGGATCAAAAGCTTCTTGCCAAGCCAAGATACCGCCCTTTAAATTGTACAGGTTATCAAAACCATGTGCCTGCTCCAATTGCATAATGGCGGCGGCGCTTCTCTTGCCGCTGCGGCACTGCACGATTACGGGTTTATCCGTAGCAATTTTATCGGCTTCGATCAAAATGCCTCCCAACGGAATGTTCAGGCCATCCAGGTTAGAGGTTTCATACTCGAAAGTTTCCCTGACATCGATCAATTGGAAATCTTCCTTATTGTCTATTTTTTGCTTAAGTTCTTGTACTGAAATCTCTTTCATGATTTTATATTTTTTACAAATATACAAAAAACACGATTGCCTTGTTTCCGGCTCCGTCATCAGAATATTGAATTTCTCGTCAAATCTGTAACAACTTGCCTGTAAATGCGTTTAATAGTAAATCTTGATTAATTGGCTGCATCAACATGAACAATGGCATCTCTCGTTTCTTCTGGTTCTGCTCCGGAGCACACATCGACACCTTAGAAAAATATCCTACAGAACACAACAAGTACATCGGTATTGGTGCTACTATTTTCTTTACCGGCCTATTTGCTGCGCTTTCGGGTGGCTATGCCATGTATTTTGTATTTAAGGGAGCTGATTTTGCCTGGTTTTTTGCCCTATTGTTCGGCATCATTTGGGGCCTGGCCATTTTTAACATGGACCGCTACATCGTATCGAGCATCAATAAAAATGCCAGCAGCCGCAAGCAGGTTTGGCAGGCCACGCCCCGCATTTTATTGGCCATTATGATTGGTATCGTAATCTCGAGGCCTTTGGAATTAAAAATCTTCGACAAGGAAATCAAGGAACGTTTGCACGTAAGCTACCTGAACGGGCAGCGCTCCAAGATAGATACCCTCAACAAGGCCTTCGAGAAAAAATACACCATCGAGATCGGCAAGCTCAACGAAACTAAGGCACAACGTGATTCGCTAGCGGCCGCCATCAAATCGGACAGGCAGAAGCTCAATTTCGAGATATTCGGCAATAAAACCACCGAAACCTCGGGCATTATGGGCTACGGGCCTTATGCCAAACGCAAGGAAGCCGAACTGAAGCAACGCGAACAGAACCTCGACACGCTCAATTCGGATATCCGGCGCATTGAAAGATTTATTGATGGACGCAAGCAGTTCGACGGTTTGATGACCGAGAAACTCTATACCACCAAGCAATTGGATAGCCTCAGCAACATTGCCGGTTTTGCCGACCGCAATTGGGCCTTGGGC
>JBCNPG010000188.1:0-6229 GCA_039593445.1 Pedobacter sp. | reverse complement strand
CGTTAAGCGAGTCGGTGTTGCTGCCCGAACTTGGGTTGTTGTTGTTCTGGATCTGACGCCACAAACGCAAGTCTTTGGAATTGGCCTGCTGAATGGTGTGGGCGATATTACCCATTTTAATACCATAGGATGCATCGATACGGGGTTTACCTTCCTGTCCCCTTTTGGTTGTTACCAAAATCACACCGTTGGCCGCCCTCGATCCGTAAATAGAGGTAGATGCCGCATCTTTCAGGATTTCAATGTTTTGGATATCATTGGGATTGATGTTGCCGATACCATCGGTGATTACCCCGTCTACTACATATAAAGGGTTGTTTCCTGCCGAGCTAAAGGTAGATGCGCCACGGATTTGGATGGTACCCTCGGCACCCGGCTCGCCATTGTCGTTAACTACCAGCACACCAGAAGCCTGGCCTTGGATGGCATCGAAAATATTGGTAGGCTGACGTTCGGTAATCTGTGTGGCATTGATAGAAACGGTAGCACCGGTGAGGTCAGATTTCTTGGTAAAGCCCCCGTAGCCCTGTACCACTACCTCGCTTAGCGAGCCCACGTTTTCTTTGAGCACAACGGCCATTTCCTTTCTGCTGCCTACCTGTTCTTCGTAGGGATTGTAGCCGATAAAGGTGAAAACAAGCACAGCCTTCGAGTCTGGAACCTTAATGGTAAACTTTCCGGCATTGTCTGTTACTGCGGTAGTCGTCCCTCCTTTTAACTTAACGCCCACTCCGGGAATTGGTTCTCCCGAAACTTCTTTAACCGTACCTGTAATGGTAATAGTTTGGGCAAAAGAAACTGCCGGAAACATCACCATCAGGAAAACCAATGTTTTCCAAAGGCGATGATTAAATAATTTAGTAATTGTCTTGTCCATATGTGAATGAATTGTTTGATAGTTTGAATTTGTTTGAAGTTGGTTCAAAATTCATTCACGTAGGGTGATGTCGATTTTGGACTGCATGGATTTGCAGACCGCTAAGATTTAGTGTCATGATAGTTTATATTTGGTATTACAATAGAAAGGAATTATCGCCTTGCTTTAGTGAGTATTTTTAGCGTATTAGTAAGCAATTTTAACATGGCTTAAATAAATTTTAATCTAAACATGCTTAAAAAGTTGATTATTGATTGAGGACAACAGGCCTGATAGACTTGCCAAAATAGATTCTCGTAAAAAGGCAGTTTGACAAAAACGGCCCTTCCCACCGCTGTTAGCGTATAATTTCGCCGTTCTCCAGCATGAGCTTTGGCTACGGGTCTTAACCCCCTTGCGCCAATCCCACCCAAGGCATGCGATTTTTGCAAAATGGCAATTGCGCCCGTTCATTTCAGCTCAATGCCAATATTATTGTATAAAATGCCAAAAACCAATAATGATGATTTCCGCCATCAGCTAGCTTTGAAATACATTTTATTTCCTCAAATGCCAAAGCGGATTTCTATTAAACTGCTCGCTTTTTTAGAATAATAAAGCATTGGGCGTTGCAAACCGTGATGTTTTTAGAGGAAGTATTAAAAAATAGTTATTCCATATCAATCGCATGAGAAAGAAAATAATCATTCCGCTCTCCCTTGCCTGCCTTTTAGCAACAGGCTCTTTATGTGCCTTTATATACAGGCATGGCGCCGAAATTACCCCTTTTAAAGCCGACCCCGACAATGCCGGACTCAAACTCCCCGCTGGCTTTGGAGCCAATAAGGTGGTTGATAATTTGGGCAAAGCCAGGCATATCGTGCTAACCAAAGATGGCAGTATTTACATCAAGTTGATGAAAGTGGTAAACGGAAAGGGCATTTTGTTTTTGCAAGACAAGGATAAAGATGGCAAGTACGAGGTCCAAACGGCTTTTGGCAATTATGGCGGAACCGGCATTACCATTAAAAACGGCTACCTGTATGCTTCTTCAGACAAGGAAGTATTTCGTTATAAGCTGGACGACCAAGAACAGGTAATCGATCCGGCCAATCCCGAAAAAATCATTACCGGATTATTGGCGGGCAAACAGCACCAAACCAAATCTATAGTATTGGATAATGAAAACAACATTTATGTAAATATTGGCGCACCCACCAATTCTTGTCAGGAAAACGACCGCGGCCTGGAGTCAAAAGGCAAAGCGGGCTGTCCAATTTTAGATTCGGCAGGTGGCATTTGGCAGTTTAAGGCCGACAAGCTGAACCAATCGTACCAGAAAGGACTCAGATATGCCACCGGCATTAGAAATGTGATGGGCTTGGATTGGAACACCGAAAACAATACGCTTTATGTGATGCAGCATGGAAGGGATAACTTAAATTCGTCGTGGCCTAAGCTTTTTAACGAAAAACAATCTGCCGAAACGCCTGCTGAAGTGATGTACATGATCAAAAAGGGCGACAATGCAGGTTGGCCTTACACCTATTATGATTCTGCCCTGCAGAAAAAAATACTCGCCCCAGAATATGGTGGCGATGGCAAAAAGGAAGGCAGCTCAGCCTATATCGATCCTATTGTCGATTTTCCCGCCCACATGGCCCCGAATGCCTTGCTATTTTATACAGGCAATATGTTTCCAGCAAGGTATAAAAACGGAGCCTTTATTGCCTTCCACGGATCTTGGAATAGGGCACCCGAAAAGCAGGCCGGCTATTTTGTGGTTTTTGTTCCTTTTGCCAACGGAAAACCAAGTGGCAAATGGGAAGTATTTGCCGATGGCTTTTCTGGTTTAGATGCTGTAATGGTTCCCCGGGAAGCCGTACACCGCCCCTGCGGATTGGCCCAGGCACCAGATGGCTCTTTATATGTGACCGACGATGTGAAAGGTACGGTCTACAGAATTGGGTATACGGGAGGTAAGAAGTAGAAAGTTTTAAAGTGGAAAGTTTAAAGTGGGAAGTTTAAAGTTTAAGAAATAATTTATGAAAAGGATATACTGCATGGCCGTTTTGATGATTGGCCTTTCGATAGGCTTACAGGCGCAAACTAAAAAGCCTGTGGCCGCCAAGGCACCGAGTACAGCCGAACCTTCGTTGGTGAACGGCAAGTTGCTGTATAAAAAGTATTGTCTGGTTTGCCACCAATCAG
Source organism: Pedobacter sp. (assembly GCA_039593445.1). Taxonomy (GTDB): domain Bacteria; phylum Bacteroidota; class Bacteroidia; order Sphingobacteriales; family Sphingobacteriaceae; genus Pedobacter. Next base: position 3,162 of record JBCNPG010000188.1, on the reverse strand, counting down.
ATGGGGGTGGTGTAATGGGCCTGAACCCGCCTCTCATTAAAACAGATTATGTTTTGGGCGACCAAAAAAGACTGATCAACATCATCTTGAAAGGCCTAAACCAAGATCTAGAGATAGATGGTGAAACTTATGCCAACCCTATGCCGGCATTAGGACACCTTAGCGACCAAGAGGTAGCCGATGTGTTGAGCTTCGTACGTAACAGTTTTGGGAACAAGGCCAGTGCAATTACACCCGCTCAGGTTAAAGCGGTCAGGAAAACAAAAAAATAGGCGTAAATTTTAGAAAAGTCATTCATAAAAAAATAATCGGCACAGCTATTTGAGTACTGCTGGCACATAGTTCTTCACCGGGTTTACCTCTATCCACGATTTTTCGCTACCGTCTTTGGCCTGGCTCAGGCAAGAAGTAAAAAGGGCGGTTACCTGTTCCTTGTCGTTCACAAAAACAAAGGGCCTTTCCCTCCTTCTAAAGGTTTGTTCGGTACCGTCATCATAGGTTACGGTTTTGGTATAAATCGATTCCTTTGATACCAAAACATAGTTAATACCGTCTTTGGAGGCATATTGCGCACCATTTTTTGGGGTTCCCGTAGCATCGCCCCTAAAATCGCTCAAAACTACATTATATTGGTTTTTGGCCCACCATATGGTGGGGTCTTCCAACTGGTTTTTATCGGGCAACAGGTTATATTGATTACTTACCAAACTATAAGCTGCATTAAAGGCAGGTGCTTGATAAGCTTGGGCAATGCGGATGTTATCCACCGATTTACGGCCAAAAACATAAACGCTCCCATCCTTTTTAACCAAGGGTGCCGGATTAGAAAAAGGCATTGCCAATTGGTCTATTCTGGTCCAAGGCCCGGTGATCGATTTGCTGTAGGCGTAACCGGTTTCGTTGGCCGATGAGATGTAATACAGTACAAAAGTATCGCCTGCCTTTACGATTTTGGGGTTGTGCGCCCGGTCGTTGTCCCAAAAATCAGGTCTTTTTTGGATCACCACTTCCTTAAATTCATAAGGCCCGTACAGGTTTTTGGAAGTTGCCCTTACAATTTCAGAATAGGTTGTCCAGCCCCCCAAACCATATTTTTCGGGCCAACGAGAAGCAAACATATGGTAGGTATCGCCAACTTTGATAACCGATGGACACCACAGGATGTAGCCTTCCATTTTAAATCCACCGTTTTTAACGGCAGGCTGCATGGCGTCTTTCAGCGTTTGCGATTGGGTTGTGACAGCCAAAAACAGGCAAATCAGTACAAGGGCGGTTTTTTTCATCTTAGTTTACAGGTTCGAGGATAATCGTTTTGAGTTTGAAAAGCTCTTTGCCGTTTTGCAGAGGGCGCAGGGCGATGGTATATAGGCCAGGTTTGGCAAAAGTGGTTGTGGCTACGGTGTGCCTGATGAAAGGCAATGGCGCGTTTTTATCGAACTCCGAAGTACGCAAGGTCCTGAACAAAAACTCCTGTCCATTAACGCGCATCGCACCTTCGAGCTTGGCACTTTCTGGCGGACAACTGTACTCCAAAACCACATGGTAATCTCCGGCTTCGGCTACGTTGATTGCAAAATCGGCCCGATCGGTACTGTCTTTCATATTGGTTACACAGGTAGTATGTTTCCAATCGCCAAAGTAATGGCTATACGTAAGAGAACCAACTTTGCTGTTGCCACTTAGCTTGGCAAAAATGGCGTCGACGCTATTTTCGTTGTATTGGGTGCTAACGGTAAGCGGTGTTTGCAGGTTATATTCGGGAATAGTGCCCGTGTACTCCACCACAAATACGGCATTTACGGCATCCGGCGCGAACACAGGCAGGTTTATCCAAACATCATCTCCCACTTTGCTAAAAGTAAGGGGTTTGGAATCGGCCAAGGCATATGCTTTTTTGATGTTCGCCGTAAAATTGGGAATTAATAATTTGCCGTTTTTCGGCCTTACCATAACATGCAGGTATTGCTTGCCGGGTTTCGACGTGCTGACGCCCCAAGGTTGGGCAGGAATTAAACCTGCTGTGCTGGCATAAATACTTTCGCCATTAGCCTGAAGCCATTTACCCGTTTGTTTCAAAAATTTAACCGAATATTCAGGAATATTACCTTCGCCATCGGGACCTACATTGAGCATCAGGTTACCTCCTTTGGAAGCTACATTGGCCAGCAGGCGAATGATCTCCCGACTGCTTTTAAAATTCATGTCGTGCCTGATATAGCCCCATGAATCGTTGTGTGTATAAATAGATTCCCATGCCCCTTTGATGGGGGTGGTAGGCACTTCCGAGTCGCCAAAATCCTTATAATCTCCCAAACCCTGTCCTACCCTGCTGCTGAACAACGTTCGGGGCTGCAACACCCGCAACTCATTAACAAAAGCTTGCGTTTGCTCCTTGTTCATGCCTCCCGGCGTATCGAACCAAACGATACCTAATGATCCATAATTCGTTAAAAGCTCTTTTAATTGAGGGATGGCTTTTTCCTTATAATACGTTAAATAATCCTTTTTGCTTTCGTCGAAATCCCAGCGGTTGCCACCTCCATTAGGCTCGTGCCAGTCTTGAAACTGCGAATAATAAAAGCCGAACTGGATGCCTCGTTTGCGATTGGCTTCGGCCAGGGCTTTCATCGGATCTTTGCGGTAGGGCGTGGCTGCTACAATATTAAAATTGCTCACCTTCGAATCGTACATGGCAAAGCCCTCGTGATGCTTGGCGGTAATCACCATGTATTTGATGCCCGCATCCTGCGCCAACTGGGCCCACTCATCGGCATTAAAATGAATTGGATTAAAGGTTTCGGCTACTTTGGCATATTCGGCTACCGGAATTTTGCCTTGGTTCATGATCCATTCGCCGCTGCCGTAATAGCGCTTGCCTTTGTACTCGCCTGCCAGCTTCGAGTACAGTCCCCAATGGATAAAAAGCCCGAATTTGGCTTCCTTAAACCATTTGAGGTTTGGATTTTCTTGGCCGTTTACGCTGCCATCCCACATTTGGTCCATGGTTTGGGCCAAGCCAGTTAGTGGCAACAGCGCTAACAAGGCCCATAGTTTTATATATTTTTTCATAGCGGGTAAAACAAGCCTATAAAGGTTAGTTCATTTGAGCTCCCGATTCAAATTCCAATTGTTTATGGATTGCCGGAGCTTTATTATTGGTTA
>JBCNPG010000187.1:0-6258 GCA_039593445.1 Pedobacter sp. | reverse complement strand
CTGACGGATCAACGATAAATCGAAGGTATCTTTACTCAGCTTGATGCAATATTCGTTTTCTGTAATTTCTAAGCTTGAACTATTCATTTTACGGATCGTTTAAATTTTCAAGCTAAAATTAAAAAAGGCTTGCAGCATTTTTTGCAGCAAGCCTTTAAGTTATTATTATGCTTTTGTTAAGCAAACCAGGCTTCCACCTCGGCTTTGCTTGGCATGGCCAGCTCTAGCTTGAGTTTTTTGCGCATGCCGCCCAAGTCATTGAATACCTTGTTGGGATTGCCAGCTTTTAGTTCTTCGACAGTGTTAAAGCCCATTTTTCGAATAACAGTTACCCAGTCGCACGCTACTCCCGCATCAACAAAATCCTGGTCGGTAGTTACTTTTGCTTTTTTCTCTGGGCGCATCTGCGGGAAGAACAATACCTCTTGGATGGTCGATTGGTTGGTCATCAGCATCACCAAGCGGTCGATACCGATACCCAAACCCGAAGTAGGAGGCATGCCATATTCCAAAGCACGAACAAAATCATCGTCCATGGCCATGGCCTCATCATCGCCTCTAGCAGCCAGTTTCAATTGCTCTTCAAAGCGCTCTTTCTGGTCGATCGGGTCGTTAAGCTCGGAATACGCATTGGCGATTTCCTTGCCATTAACAAAAAGCTCGAAACGCTCAACCAAGCCTTCTTTGCTGCGGTGTTTCTTAGCCAGTGGAGTCATTTCCAACGGATAATCGGTAATATAAGTCGGCTGGATCAGGTTGGCTTCTACCTTCTCGCTGAACAGCTCATCAATCAATTTGCCACGGCCCATTGAAGCATCAACTTCAATATTCAGGCTGGTACAGGTAGCCCTGATCTCGTCCTCGCTCATGGCCGAAACGTCAATGCCGGTATATTTTTCAATCGATTCGTACATGGTCAGTTTTTCGTAAGGACCAGCAAAATTGATTTGATGTTCGCCCACCTTTACCACGGGATTGCCATGAATGGCCATCGCTACTTTCTCGAGGCATTCTTCTACCATGCCCATCATCCAGATATAGTCTTTATAGGCCACGTAAATTTCCATCGAGGTAAACTCTGGGTTGTGGGTGCGGTCCATACCTTCGTTTCTGAACATTTTGCCAAATTCGTAAACGCCGTCAAAACCAGCAACAATAAGCCTTTTCAGGTATAGCTCATTCGCGATACGGAGAAACAGGGGCATATCCAAAGTGTTGTGGTGCGTGGCAAAAGGGCGTGCGGCAGCCCCGCCATGTACGGCTTGCAGGATAGGGGTTTCAACTTCCATCCAGCCCTGGCTATCAAAGTAGTTGCGCATGGTGTTGATAACCTTAGACCTGTTGATGAAGATCTGTTTGTAGTCTGGATTAACCGTCAAATCAACATAACGCATCCTGTAGCGCAACTCCGGATTGGTGAAACCATCGTAAACATTGCCCTCATCATCGCGCTTTACAATAGGCAAGGGGCGCAACGATTTGGAAAGTACGGTCAGTTTTTTAACGTGTACAGAAATTTCGCCGGTTTGGGTGGTAAAAACATAGCCCTCAACACCGATGAAATCGCCGATGTCTAATAGTTTTTTGAATACGGTATTGTAAAGGGTCTTATCTTCGGTCGGACAAAGCTCGTCGCGCTTCAAATAAATCTGGATACGACCTGTGGCGTCTTGAAGTTCGGCAAAAGAAGCCGCGCCCATAATGTTACGGCCCATAATTCTTCCAGCAATGCTGATGGTCTTATAAGCAGTCTTATCTTTTTCGTAGTTGGCTAAAATATCTGCGGCATGGGCATTAATGGTAAATGTTTCTGCCGGGTAAGGCTCAATCCCTAATTCGCGTAATTGCTTTAAAGAATCGCGACGTAATATTTCCTGTTCTGATAATCCTATACTCATTGAATGGTACTTTTTTGCAAAAGTAAGTATTTTGGCTTTAGGAAGTGAATTTATAATTCGTTTTATATCACGGCAAAGCGGTTGTAAAGCAGCCTTTCGCATTTTTGATAAATACCTTGGCACAAATTCCCTAATCTTTCCTCATAATGGCATCAGGTTTTATAATGAAACAGGGTTGATGCCTGATTTGGACAAGATACGGGTAAACGTAAATCCATAAAAAAAGACAACCCGAACAGGTTGTCTTTCCTTTAAAGTTATTAGGCTAATCGGCCTCTATACCTTCGCTGTACATGGCATTGATGGCCTCGGCATATTTTTTCTCTACCACGCGTCGCTTTACCTTTAGCGTAGGGGTAATCTCGCCTTCGTCTATGCTGAAAGGGTTGCGCTTGATCTTGAAGTTCTTGATCCTTTCAAACTTGGCCAGCTCGTTCGAGATTTTTTTGATATCCTTCTCCATCCAATCGATGATTTCTTTGTTTTCGATAAAATCGCCAGGTTCCTGGAAAAAGGATTCCTTGAGACCGAAGGTTTCCTGCAGGGTTTCTTTGTTGGGGATGATAATGGCGGTAATGTATTCACGTTTATCACCAATTAAGAATAGCTGATCTATTTTAGGGCTTTTCAGGTAGATGTTCTCTACCGGAGTAGGATACACGTTTTTGCCGTAGGCATTGACGATCATGTTTTTGAGGCGATCGGTAATTTGCAGGTTGCCCTTGTAAAAACGGCCGATATCGCCGGTGTGGAACCACCTATCCTTATCTATGGCTTCTGCGGTTTCGGCAGGCTTGTTAAAATAGCCCTTCATTACACAGTGGCCGCGCACAATGATTTCGCCTTCGGCACATTCAAAGTTCTCGTTAAAGGTATCATGGGTTTGGATGTTGATCATTTGCTTGCTCTCTACATCCTGTATGCCCACTTCTATGCCTGGAATAACACGGCCAACCGTGCCATAAACCTGACGGTGATACTCGGTTACGGCCATAACAGGCGAAGTTTCGGTCAATCCGAAGCCTTCCAATATCTTAATGCCCAAATCGCCAAAAAATTCGCCTACATTCTTGGGTAAGGCTGCGCCGCCCGAAATCATGAATTTTAAACGGCCACCCGTTTTTTCCTTGATCTTGCTGAATACCAGTTTCTCGGCAATAGCCTTTTTTGCACTCAGTACCAATCCCGCACTTTTGCCTGCTTCTTTGGCTTGGCGGTATTTTTTGCCTGTTTCTAATGCCCAGGTAAATATCTTGGCCTTTAAGCCACCGGCAGCGGTACCCGATTTGATGGCTTTGTCGTGGATTCGTTCCAGCAAGCGGGGCACACAGTTCATTACCGTTGGCCTCACTTCGCCCATGTTTTTGGCCAAAAGCTCCAAGCTTTGGGCGAAGGCAATTTTACAGCCCTGTGCGCAACAAACATGGTAGGTAGCCGTACGTTCAAAAACGTGCGAAAGCGGCAGGAACGACAAGAAGGTTTCGTGTTCGTTGATAACAGGGATTTGTTCCAGGCAAACCTTTACGTTTTCTACAAAATTGTAATGGGTAAGCATTACGCCTTTTGGCGTACCCGTGGTACCCGAAGTATAAATCAAAGAAGATACATCTTGGGGCATCAGCTCGGCTCTGCGCGCTTCAATAGCCTGGCGTTCTGCTTTGCTTACGTTTTTGGCCAAAACGGTATCGTAGCTGATGATTTCGGCCTTGATATCCTCTGGGATCGCTATTTTCTCGTAATCTTTAAAAGTCGGGATAATGTAGCGCAATTCCTGGCAGTTGCCGGCTACTTTCAATACCTTGCGCATCAAAAACGGATTGCCAATCAATAGCGATTTGATGCCCGAGTCGTTGATGATGTAGGCCACTTCCTGCTCTGATAGCGTAGGGTAGATGGAAACATTAATGGCTCCAATCTGCTGGATTCCTTGGTCGTAATAAACATATTCCGGCGAATTTTCTATCATCAGGCCCAACCTGTCGCCTTTGGTAATCCCTTTTTCCAAAAAGAAGGCCGAAACAGCATCGGCATTGGCAAGGGTGGTGGCAAAGGATATCTCTTCCCAATCGGTGCTTTTTTTATGGATGAGGAAAGTTTCTTCGGGCTTATGAATGTTTTCTACTACGTTTCGCAACAAAGATGGAACGGTAGAAAATTCGTTAAATGAGACCATGTACTAAATTGTTTGGTTTGTTTTGAACTGACAATGATAGGCTTTTCACTTTAATAATGCAACATCGGGGGCATTAACAAAAACAAAAAAAGCGCTAAAAAGATTGCAGATTATGGAAAGGCAAAGTGACTTTTACGAAAAAGGCGCGCTTGATTGCTCAAGCACGCCTTTTTGCCTTATTAAGTAATATTAAACAGAAAAACTTTCGCCACAGCCACAAGAACGGCTGGCGTTTGGATTGTTAAAGTTAAAGCCCTTGCCATTCAGTCCGTCGGTAAAATCAAGTTCGGTGCCGGCAAGGTAAAGGAATGATTTCATATCCAAGGCGATCTTGATGCCCTTGTCTTCAAAAAACTGGTCGCCGGTTTTGCTTTCGTTGTCGAAATCAAGGTTATACGACAAGCCAGAGCAACCACCGCCTTTTACAGAGACACGTAAAAAATAGTCGGAACCTAACTGCGAATCTTGCATCAGGTGGTCTATTTTGCTTTTTGCTTTATCGGTTATGGTAATCATAATATGTACGATTTACGATTTTGGATTTACGATTTTAAAATTACGATCTACGATTTTGGACAATTTTCTTATTTATGATTGTTGTCAATAACTTCACAATCGTAAATCGTCAATCTGCAATCTCAAATTTACTAGTGGTGCGATTTTTCTAAAACCAATGCTTCCATGCCATTTTTCACGCGGTAATCGTTAATGGCCGATTTGATGGCGTCTTCTGCCAATACCGAGCAGTGGATTTTTACCGGAGGCAAAGCCAGCTCTTCCACGATGTCCATATTGTCGATTTCCAAAGCTTGGTCAATGGTTTTTCCTTTTAGCCATTCTGTAGCCAAAGAAGAAGAGGCAATAGCCGAACCACAGCCAAAAGTTTTGAATTTGGCATCGGTGATTACGTTATTGGCGTCAACTTCTATCTGCAAACGCATGACGTCGCCACATTCTGGTGCGCCAACCAAACCGGTACCTACGGTTTTGCTGTCTTTATTTAAAGTACCAACGTTGCGCGGGTTGGTATAATGATCGATTACTTTTTCTGAATATGCCATGATCGTTTAGATTTTGGATTTTAGATTTACGATTTTCTAAAATCTCGGTCCTTTTTATATTTTTTCATCGTAGAGTGCTAATCGTAATTCGTCAATCTACAATTGTCATTCTATTTTAGTGTTCAGCCCACTCAATTTTGCTCAGGTCAACACCTTCTTTAAACATTTCCCAAAGCGGAGAAAGGTCTCTCAAGTGGTTAACGGCTTTCTTGGTGTTCTCAATTGCGTAGTCAACTTCTTCTTCGGTGGTAAAACGGCCCAAGCCAAAACGGATCGAAGAGTGTGCCAAATCATCAGACAAGCCTAAGCTTTTCAATACGTATGATGGCTCTAAAGAAGCCGAAGTACAAGCCGAGCCAGAAGATACGGCCAAATCTTTCATGGCCATCATCAAGCCTTCGCCTTCTACATATTTGAAAGAAATGTTGGCTACATGTGGCAAGCGGTGTTCGCGGTTGCCATTTACATAGCTTTCTTCCAAGGTAGTCAATGCGTTTTCCAATTTATCGCGCAAAGCCGATAAGCGTTTCGCTTCCGATTCCATTTCCAGTCTGCACAATTCGCAAGCTTTGCCCAAGCCCACAATGCCTGGTACGTTTAAAGTACCAGAACGCATACCGCGCTCGTGGCCACCGCCGTCCATTTGTGCGGTAACTTTAACCCTAGGGTTCTTTCTGCGTACATATAAAACGCCAACACCTTTCGGACCATACATTTTATGGGCACTGAAAGCCATCAAATCGATACCGTCTTCGTTTACGTTTACCGGAATTTTGCCTACAGCCTGTGTAGCATCGGTCATAAACAAAGCGCCATGTTTGTGCGCAATGGCCGAAATTTCCTTGATGGGTTGGATGACGCCGATTTCGTTGTTGCCATACATGATGGTTACCAAAATGGTTTTTTCGGTCATGGCCGCTTCAAGCTCCTGCAAATCGATCAAGCCATCTTCCTTAACGTTGAGGTAAGTTACCTTGGCCCCCAGTTTTTCGAGGTGTTTACAGGTATCGAGTACGGCCTTATGTTCTGTTGTGGCAGTTATGATATGGTTACCTTTGTCTTGGTACATTTCAAAAACGCCCTTGATGCCCAAGTTGTCGGCTTCTGTAGCACCAGAGGTAAAAAT